>NVRZ01000039.1 GCA_002401055.1 Bacteroidota bacterium | reverse complement strand
TGTTCAGGTTGGCAGGTAGCCGGTGACTCAAATACCGCTGAAACTATGTATCCGGATCAATCATTGTATCCGGTAGATGCAGTTCCGTCGCTTATTAGAAGATTAAACAATGCTCTTTTAAGGACAGATGAAATACATTGGTTAGAAGGCAACACGGAAAAGGATTGGGTCGTTCCAATTATCGCTGATGCTGAGGCGGGATTTGGTGGAAACTTAAATGCGTTTGAGTTGATGAAGCACATGATTACGGCGGGCGCTGCTGCGGTTCATTTTGAAGATCAGCTGAGCTCGGCAAAAAAATGCGGCCACCTTGGAGGCAAAGTATTGGTGCCTACTACGGAGGCTATTAATAAATTGGTTGCTGCCCGGCTCGCAGCTGATGTGATGGGCGTATCTACCTTGGTGATAGCTCGAACAGATGCCAATGCCGCTACACTAATTACGTCTGATGTTGACGAGAGAGATCGCGAGTTCCTTACAGGTGAGCGTTCGAGCGAGGGGTTCTACCTTGTAAATGCTGGTATTGACCAGGCGATCGATAGAGGACTATCATATGCTCCGTACGCAGATTTGTTGTGGTGCGAAACATCCAGGCCAGATCTCATGGAGGCGAGAAAATTTGCCCATGCTATTCACGAAAAGTTTCCAAATAAATTACTGGCCTATAATTGCTCGCCATCTTTCAATTGGAAAGCTAATCTTGATGAAAAGACTATGGTTAATTTCCGAGAGGAACTTGCAGAGATGGGTTATAAGTATCAGTTTATCACCCTGGCGGGATGGCATTCATTAAACAATGGGATGTTTGAATTGGCAAGGGCATATAAAGAAACGGGTATGTCGGCTTACTCGGAACTTCAGGAAAGGGAGTTTGCAAATGCTGAGCATGGTTTTAGGGCTGTTAAGCACCAGTCTTTTGTAGGTACGGGTTACTTTGATGAAATTCAGAAGACAATTACTGGGGGGCAATTGTCCACCTCAGCCTTGGAAGGTAGTACTGAATCCGAACAGTTTAAGAGAGCTTGATAGACGGTGTTATTAAAAATTGTGAGTGAGCCTGGCCTAATTAAGGTAGGTTTTTTGGTTAGTAAGGCCTCGGGAAACCGGGGCCTTTTTTATCGTCATATCAGGAGAATTTGTATCTTGCAGGCGCTAAGAACTTAGGATATATTTATTATTTGTGGTTCAATCACCTTAGCTTCTTTAACATAAATTTTACTTTTTGAGTTTTGATTCTTGAACGTTTTGTAATATCATTATTGGTAGTATTCTTACTTTTGATGCTTTCAGTTAAGGAGGGCAATTCTCAAGGTAATCCATGTACGTCAAATACTCCTCTTTATGTGGTAGATCTTACTGGAAGTCCAGATAGTTTGTGGGTATCGTCACCTCCAATTGTAAGAGCAGGCTCTTGTTGTGGTTCCCAATGGCCGGATCGTTGCATAGTTTTTTTGTTAACTCTTGATACCGCCACTGTTGCGATCAATTTTGAGATAATCGATGGAGCAGCTCCGAGTGGTGCCCTCTTCTATCAAATTGATTGTGGGCCTATTGTTGCGGTGGGTGAACCTATTTGCTTAACAGGCCCTGGGCCTTATTGGTTAACTTTTTGTAAACCGGGAAGCAACTTAAACACCTATGGCATTACAGCTATTGGTGGGCCAGTTGGTGCACCCAATGACACTACTGGAATCGGATGCTCAACAATGCTGAATATAGAAGGGGTAGATCCTGCAACAGTAACGTGGAATGATATCACTGGAGGAGGTATATACAACTCTTATTTAAGTTGTACATCGGGATGCGATACAACGACTGTGTCACCAGATTCTCTGGCTCCTGCTTTTATAGATTATGAAGTATGTGGAGTTCCATTGGCCGGGGCTTGTTTGCAAAATCAAATATTCTGTGATACGATTAGGGTATTTATTATGCCGGACCTAATAGTTGACGCTAGTCCTGATACACCAGTCTTTTGTACCAATTCTTTTGGAGTTCAACTTTATGGTAGCGCCATTGGTGGCGATGGAAACTATCTGTTTACTTGGACAGACGACAACGGAAATGTAATTGCCAACACCATAGATTATTTTGCCACTTCTGCGGGGACCTATGTATTAGAGGTACAAGATGGACTTGCACCGGATTGTCCTCCAAAATATGATACGGTGGTGGTAACTGAACAAGGAGTTCCATACGCGAGCGCTGGAGCGGATATTAACATTTGTGCAGATATATCTCCTATATCATTAAATGGTTCTGTAGTGAACGCAACCGGCGGAGTATGGACAGGAGGCACTGGAACATTTGATCCGGACAACACTACATTAAATACGAATTATACTCCGAGCGCTACAGAAATAGCAAATGGGGGCCTTACGCTCACTTTAACTCCTACTGGTACTAATGGATGTACTCCTGCTATAGATGTGATTGTCATAACAATTACACCTGCGCTTAATGTAACAATTGATGCGCCCATAATTATTTGTTCGGGTAATACCACCGTTATAACGGCACAGACAACCGGAGGACTTGCGCCGCTAACTTACTTTTGGAATACCGGAGCAGCAACTCAGTCAATTACCGCAACTCCGGGTACTTACTTTGTTTCGGTGTCTGATGGAAGTCAATATCAGTGCCTTGGTACAGCCACTGTTACAATTGCTGAGAACCCTTTGTTGGAGGTGGTAGCATCTCCTGACTCAGTTATTGGATGTGATTCTATAGTGGAAATTTCAGCATCTGCATCTGGAGGCTCGGGTATTTATACCTATCTATGGAGTAATGGACAGGCAGATTCAACTATTTCCGTAACGCCTGGGGTTTACATAATAACGGTATCGGATGGTTCTGGTTGCACCGCAGTGGATACCGTAGTAATAGAAACCTCTAATTCGAATCTGGCGGTAACAATAACCCAACCTCCAGTATTGTGTTTTGGAGAAACTACTACAATCCAGGCTTTTCCAACAGGAGGATTGGGATTCTACGACTACCTCTGGAATACAGGGGCAATAACGCCAGGTATAGTGGTGGGTGCCGGCTCATACTGTGTGGTGGTAAGTGATTTGGTGGATTGCTGGACCACCGCATGTATAATTGTTGAAGAAGATTCTTTGCTTATTGCTAACATAACTCCTCCTCCTGCTACATGCAATGGAGAGCTTATTCCTGTAACTTCCAGTGCATCAGGGGGGCAACCGCCTTATGCATACCTCTGGAGTAATGGATTAACGACTTCCAGCGTGAATCTGGCGGCGGGTACTTATACTGTAGCGGTTACTGACGGGAACGCTTGCGTTGATACAGCAACGATTACCATTACTAATGAGCCGCCGATAATTTTATCCTTAACATCCACGCCTCTTTCCTGTAATAACGCATATGACGGAAGTATAGCCACATCAGTTTCAGGTGGCGTTTTGCCATTGACTTATTTGTGGACCTCTTTAATTTCTGATTCAGCTACGGCCTTAAATTTAGCAGCAGGAACATACTCGGTTACCGTTTCCGATTCCATGGGATGTTCCGTTGTGGCAAGTATTGGAGTAACAGAGTCTGACCTATTGGTTGCTACTATAGTCAATGTAGCTAACCCAAGTTGTAATGGTAGTTCAGATGGCAGTGCAACTGTAGACTTTTCTGGTGGAACTCCTTCATATTCTTATCAGTGGTCTCCTACAGGCGGTACCGGATCATTGGGAACAGGGTTAGCGCAAGGTACATACACGGTGTTGGTAACTGATGGCAATGGCTGCAATGATACTGCCGTAGCAATAATCTTGGATCCTCCGTCTTTAACGACTACTACCATCTTTACAGAGGTAAGTTGTATTGGGGGAAGTGACGGTACAGCTACCATAAATGCCAGTGGAGGTACCAGTCCTTTCACCTACGTCTGGTCACCTAATGTTAGCACCAGCATGGATGCTACTGGATTAAGTGCTGGAACATATTTTATTACAGTTTCGGATAACCAAGGTTGTTCTTCTATTGACAGTATTGAAATCACGGAAGTCCCAAATCTTTTGGTGGTATCCGCCAATGTTATGAATGCCAGTTGTTTTGGTTCGTCAGATGGTCAGGTAACGGCTTCGGTAGCTGGAGGGACGCAGTCTTATTCTTTTTTGTGGTCGCCTGGTGGAAGTACAGATTCCACAGTTACTGGATTAACTGCAGGTTCATTTACGGTAACCGTAACCGATGCATTGGGATGTCAGGAATCCATGACAGTAAACATTTCAGAACCTTCTGCGCTTTCATTGCTTACAATTGACCAATTTATACTGTGTACTTCAACAGTAACCTTGAATTTTGGTATTAGTGGCGGGACCACTCCTTACGACTATTTCTGGTCCACTGGAGACACTACCGACGTTATATTCTCAAATACTCCGGGTGTATACACAATTCAGGTTACGGATAATAATGGATGCACTGTGATGGATACCGTAGAGGTATTTGCAACCAATAGCAATCTTTCGGCAACAATTGATGTACCTAGTAATTTCTGTAATGGTACCAGCACAACAATCACGGCCAACCCAATTAATGGGAGTGGGGGAGGCTACAGTTATGCTTGGAGCACAGGGGATACGACAATATCCATCGTCATTGGAACAGGGTTGTATTGTGTTACCATCACCGATGGAGCCGGTTGTCTGTACACTGCTTGTACAACGGTAACCGCCGACGACTCATTAACTATAGATATTACACCTGATCAAATATGTGCCAATTCGGTAGCAAATATTTCAGCAGTTGTCTTTGGTGGCGCAGGCCCATATACATATCTCTGGTCAACTGGAGATACCACGCAATCAATTACTGATTCGGCGGGAGTATATACCGTAACCGTGTCAGATTCTGTTGGATGTGTTGCTATGCTAACTGATACAGTCGTGGAAAATCCGCCTATGCAAATTTCATTTTCTGATATTTATCATGTGAGTTGCATGGGCGATTCAAATGGATCGGTGATTGTAAATGTAGATGTAGGTGTGTCACCTTATACTTTTATTTGGTCGCCTGGCGGCTACGATGAGCCCGATTATTATGGCCTATCTGCGGGTACTTATTCTGTTACTGTATCGGATTCCATTGGGTGTTCGATCATTGATAGCATTACCATTATTGAGCCCGCTACACCCTTGGTCTTGGACAGCATTGCAGGAACTGATCTGACTTGTTTTGGGCTTAATACAGGTTCAGCGACGGTACTTGGTTCAGGGGGAGATCCACCGTATAATTATTTATGGTGGTCACTAAATGATACAATATCATTGGTTGACTCGCTTCCTGCCGGTACATATTTTGTCTCGGTTGCGGATAGTAATGGTTGTATAGCATCGACCTCAGTGACCATTAACCAGCCACCGATTCTAGAGGTGGTATTGGACAGCTTATTAGATGTGAGTTGTAACGGGTACGATGATGGGACTGTATCGGTTCTAACCAGTGGCGGTATTCCAGCTTATTCTTTTCTTTGGTCCAATGGAAGTACCAGTGATTCATTAACAAATCTGGCGGCTGGAATTTATGATCTTACGGTAACTGATGCCAGTATGTGTCTGGATTCACTTACGGTTACCATTACTGAACCCGCATCTATAATTGCTTCTGCGTCTGGATCAGCAACTATATGTAGTGGCCAAAGCACAACGGTAACCGTAGTTACAACAGGAGGAAGTGGATTTTACAATTTTGAATGGATTCCAAACCTAGGAAATGCTGCATCGTATATTGTGAGCCCAACGGTAACAACTGAATACCAAGTGGCTGTTACTGATACAAATGGCTGTATTGATACAAGTGAAGTTATTTTGGTGACGGTGTACGGTCCTCTCACAGTTGTGATCGGATCAACAGATACTATATGTGAAGGAAGTTGGGGTACCGTCGAGGCTTTTCCTACAGGTGGTGATGGAAATTATTCGTTTTTCTGGAGCGACACTTCGTTCGGAAATAGTGCTGGGGAATTTACCGTAAGTCCGCCGGTAACATCGCTTTACACGGTGCTGGTCACTGATGGTTGTGGCTCACCTCCGGCGTCTACCGCGTCTACAATTGTCGTTTTGCCTTTACCGAGTCTGGCGATTTCAACAAATCCCCCTGCTGGCTGTGTCGTTCTTGATGTTACTTTTTCAGCTGATACAGTTGGGAATCCAGCTGGAACAACGTACCAATGGGAAATGGATGGGGATATATTTATTGGTCCGACAATGAATCAGTCATTTACAATTAGTGGTACTTACGTAGTTACACTTACCGCAACTACACCTTACGGATGCACTGCGTCCACTACCAATAACGGATCGGTAATTGTATTTCCCCAAGCGGTTGCGGATTTCCTAGCGGAGCCAATGATTACATCTATATTCTCGCCAAATATTGAGTTTACAGATCAATCGTCAAGTGATGTAACCTGGTGGCAATGGTATTTTGGCGATGGAGATAGTTTGATTGGACCATTTCCAGACACATCTCATTTCTATGGCGATACTGGACTTTATGAAGTGATGTTGGTGGTAAATAATCAATTTGGATGTCCTGATACTATCGTTCAGATAATTGAAATAAAGCCTGACTATGCCTTCTTTATTCCAAACGCTTTTTCACCTAACGGCAGGGGCTCCAATAATACCTTCACAGGCTATGGATATTGTATTACGCAATTTGAAATGTATATATTCAATAGGTGGGGAGATAACATTTACCATTCAACAGACTACAATGAGCCTTGGGATGGTCATGGAAATAACGGGAAAAAGATGGCTCAGCAAGATGTGTATGTTTGTTTAATATACGTGTGGGATTGCCTGGGTGAGCGCCACGACTACATCGGGCACGTTACCCTAATTCGATAAGAATACCTAGTGCTCTATTAGAAATTTCTGCTGCGCAATAAGCGCACCATCTTCATTTTTCAATTGAAGCAAGTAGATGCCATTTTGCAAGTTCGGCAAATCAAGTTGCATTTTCTTTTGAACCTCTCCCGAAAATTCGGAATTGAGAACTACTTGCCCCAAGGTGTTGCTTATAACTACCTGAGGATCGTGAATAGGGTTCTCAATAGTAATGGTAACGCTATGATCAGCTGGGTTTGGAAAAAGAACCAAGGTTGACAAATCAGTCCAATTCTCTATACCAACTAACACTCCTGTAACTGTATCACAAAAAGTGTTGCTTCCATTACCATTGGTAGCTGTTAGGCACACCGTGTAGCTTCCATTACTGGTATACTGGTGAAAAGGGCTTTGCTCTGTTGAAGTATTTCCATCATCAAATACCCATGCCCAACTCGTTGGTGTATTTGCAGATTGATCCATAAAGTAAATCTTTCCCAATAAGCTATCTACAAAGGTAAACGAGGCAATTGGCGGAGGATTCGGTGTTGCTCCTGTCACAACAACTGAATCACAAAACGTATCAGAACCACTTGTATTGCTGATCGTAAGACACACATTATAAGTTCCATCAGTGGTGTATTGGTAGGGTGGGCTGGGAGCGTTCGAGTTACCACCATCACCAAAATCCCAGGACCAGTTATCAGGTGTATTCGTAGATAGATCACTAAACGAAAAGATTCCACCGCTATTATCAGTGTAGGTGAAGTTGGCAACTGGGATGGCTGGAACTGTGGTCCAGGTTAGATTATTCGGATTGCCAAGACTGTCAAAATTGAGTTCTGCTACAGCTAGTTTACCTTCTTTAGATATCCAGGCATAGGTTTTGCTGGTATCAATTGTTGCGTTAAGAAATATAAAAGGAAGAAAAAATGGTTTGGTCCAGACGGAATCAATACTGTATTCGACCCGTTTAACCCGAAGTGTATTATAGCTACCAATATCTGTGATGACCGTTCCCCAAGCATCAGTGCTGTCATATACCGTGCCTGTGTGTTTGATTCTAATTTTTTCTAACGTTGGATCAAAAACGGTTCCATCCGTCGTGATATCAAATTCATAGGTATCGGAATAATTATTTCCATAGTCAGTTGGAAACTGGTATAAGGTAAGATCTGGATTAAATACGGCTTTAATGATCACACCATTGTTTAATAAATCACCCGCAGCGCCTGTTGCATTGAAAAAGGACGATTGTGCGTCAAAGTATATGAAAGAGACATTGTCGTTGGTCATTGCCATATTGGAACTCGGATAGTCAGAAGCATAAGGCGTGTTGCTTACGCTAACTACCCTGGTAGCATTTACATTATGCGCGGCGGCACCAGTAAAATCCCATACTTGGTTGACACCGCTAGGGCCTTCAGTTTCAGTAGTTAAAGTGTCAACGTTTCTAGTTATGGTATCACCTATAACCGGCATGTCAGTTGAGACAATGCTGATTTGCGCATTTAGTATATAGGGTAATATCAACGGAAAAAATAGAGCGAGCATTTTCATTTTAGAAGTGTGATTGAAGGGGTTTAAATATTTACAAAGTTAAGAAATAAAGCTTTTTTGTAACTTTAGGGAAACACAAAATATCTATCATGAAATATCAATCATTGTTTATCCTGGTTCTTTCAAGCATACTCATTAATATAAATGACTCAAATGCCCAAATAACGCTCACTTCTGCGGATTATGCAATTGTAGGAGATTCAATTATCAGTGGAGTTGACACGGTCCCAATGGGTGTGAATGTGGGAGGCACAGGAGCACAGACCTGGGATTTTACGAGCTTACAATTAAACCTGTTGGATACAGTCATTTTTATAGATCCAAGCGCAACAGCATGGGCATCCGATTTTCCCAGTTCCAATCTCGCTTACGGATCCGGATCTGTTTATTATCAAACTTCCTCTGCGCCGAACGTCATCACAGATGGATTTGGCGGTGATGATCCATTTGGAGTGGGTTTGACCATAGTGGCCCAGTATTCTCCTGTTCAAACGGTAATGGAATGGTCTTCTACGGATGGCAGTACCTTCATGGATACTTCTGGATATGATGTAACGGAATCAACCGCCCCACTGGGATTGCCGGTACCCAATGTAGATTCCTTGAGGATGGTACACAACAGCTATGCTACAAGTGATTTTGATGCCTATGGTAGCATCGATATGCCTGGAGGCAGCTATACTGCAATTCGGCAATTGTATACGGAGAATACCATCGACAGCATTTTTGTTTATTGTAGTGATCCGGCTGGCTGCTTTGTATTTGTCGCCACCCTGCCTTTTGGTTGGAGCTTGCTTCCCGACGCAGTCTTGGCGCTTATGGTACCTGATCAGACAAATCCCAGTGTGGATACCACTTACACATACAAATGGTGGGCTAATGGAGAAGATCTTCCGGTGGCTGAATTAGAAACGGACGCTCCTGGAGGTAATGTGATTAATGCAAAGCATAGGCTGGGTAATACTGTAGTTGGGATGATTACATCGCAAGTGAATGTTATGTGTAAAGACAGCTGTAGCGGCACCGCCACGACAACTGGTATTGGTGGGGTATTGCCGTACACTTATCTTTGGTCGGATGGGCAGACTACATCTACCGCAACCGGACTTTGCGACGGAACGTATTCCGTATTGGTTATGGACGCCACGAATGATACTTCATCTGCGGCGAGCGTAACCATTACAGAACCCCTCGCTTTAGTTACAACCGTCACAACCATGCCTGATTCGGGTAATTCCCAGGGCAGCGCAACAGTTACAGTTGTTGGGGGTACTCCAGCATATAATTTTTTATGGAGCACTTCGCCACCCCAGACAGCAGGAACGGCCACTAACCTTGACAGTGGAAGTTACCAAGTTACGGTAACTGATAATAATGGTTGTATTATAATAGCTACCGCCGTCGTCGCCTTCGTCCCTTCTTGTAATCCCATTTCTTCTTTCACGTCAAGTGGTGCAAATATTTGTGTGGGAGGAGATGTCAATTTTACAAATTCAAGTACAAATAGTACCAGCTATAACTGGCTTGAGAACATGATAAGTTTTGCAACCACCATGGATGCTTCCAGCACATTTAATACAGTTGGTACATACACCATTAGCTTAATTGCGTATGAAGGCAGTTGCAGTGATACCTCTTTTGCAACTGTTACGGTAAACGCTTTTCCTACCATTAGCACAGCTTCGTCAACAGATGAAAGTGCTTGCGGTGCTGGTGATGGATCGATTATAATAATAGCGAATGGAGGCACTGATCCTCTGCAGTATTCGATTGATAGTGGCAGCACATTTTTAGCGAGCGGTGGATTTACAGGACTCAGTTCAGGCAAATATACCGTGGCCATTTCTGATGCGAATAATTGCACGGTAATTGGCAGCACGTTGACAATTTCTGCTCCTGGTGGCCCCACTGCAAGCGCGGGAGTGGATGCTACAATATGTGAAGGTGATAAATACACGATGTCCGGAGCAATGGGCGGAAGTTCGTCTTCCATAACATGGACTACTTCCAGTACAGGATTATTTGATGACCCAAGCTTACTGAACGCAGTTTATACGCCTTCTGCGGGCGATATATTAACTGGAAGTGTCACGTTAACGATAACAACTGACGATCCGGCGGGTTCGTGTATAGCAGCTTCGGATATTATGGTTTTAACAATCAATCCCAGTCCGACCAAGCCAATCATTACTATTGCAGGCAATACATTATCTAGCGATTTTGCCACAATTTATCAATGGTTCTTTAATGGAGATACAATTCAAGGTGAAACCGGGCAGTTTTACATTGCAATTCAAACGGGCTTTTATACAGTTACCATATCTGATATTAATGGCTGTTTTGCTACTTCGGATGCTTTTGGCTACACAGGAATAGGTGGCATTGTATCGCTTCGACAGATTAAGGTGCATCCGAATCCCAGTAATGGCGAGTTTATAGTGGAGATAGATCTACTTCAAAGAACCGGGCTATCAATACATGTGTTTGATATAAGGGGTCAGCTAGTTTATACTGCTGATTATTCTGATGTTTCGGGAAAGCTTATTCAGCAAATAGACCTAACTAACCTAGCAAGAGGAATCTACTCTTTGAAGCTGGTAAGCAAGAATGCTGTAATAAATAGAAAGATAGTAATCCAGTAAGTTTCCTAAGCTTTAACTGACTCTTCAGATAATTTATCCGTATGCTCGACCTCGTCTAGTACTACTTTACCTAGAATTTCATGCATGATCTCAGTGGTACCTCCGCCAATCGAGAGTAACCTGGCGTCGCGCCATGCGCGGGCAATTCCGAAGTCCTCGGTATATCCTACACCTCCGTGAAGCTGCAAAGCGTCATTGATAACCTTAATTGACTCTTCGCCAGTATATGCCTTTGCCATAGTGATGATTGTCTCAGCCTTATTTCCGTGCTCAATAAATTCAGCAACAGCCCTAAAGGAGATAGATCTGCAAGTCTCGACCGTGATAGCCATTTTGGCAAGTTTATGGCGCACCACTTGAAATTTCCCGATCGGACGGCCAAATGCCTCTCGTTCCATGCAATACTTTTTGGCCTTTTCTAAGGACCATTCTGCTACAAAGGTGCCGGTGATTGCAGCGAGTAAGCGCTCTTCCTGGAAATTGTTCATCTGATAATAGAAACCATGTCCTTCTTGTCCTATCAAATTTGATTTTGGAACCTTGCAGTTTTCAAAAAATAATTGCGCCGTATCCGAAGAGTGCATACCTAATTTGTTGTTAATCTTAATGGTTGAGAAACCCTCCGTGTCAGTATCGACAATTATCATGCTCATATTTAAGCCTTCTCCTGTCTTTACCGCAATGACAATAAAGTCGGCAATGTTACCATTCGTGATAAACATTTTGGAGCCATTTATTTCATAATGATCGCCTTTGTCAACGGCAGTTGTCTTAATTCCTGCAACATCAGACCCTGCCCCAGGCTCTGTTACACCTAGTCCTGCTATTTTGTCTCCCTTTAGGGCTGGAATCAGATATTTTTCTTTTTGTTCAGGAGTTCCCAATGAAGCAATAAGTGGCAATGGCAAATAGGTATGTGCATATAAGGACATGGATAGGCCCGCTATATTTGAATTTGCCAGCGCTTGTATGACAACCACAGCACCCCAAAAATCCATGCCACCGCCGCCATATTTCTCAGGAAATGAAACGCCGAGGAAGCCCTTTTCTCCCATTTTTTTGAAGATGCTCTTCTCGCAATGTTCATTTTTCTCCCATTCCTCTACGTATGGGATAATTTCTTTTTCGCAAAATTTGGTAATTGATTGCCTCAGCAATTCATGTTCTTCAGTAAATGGATTTGTAGACATAGGGGATAATGTTTAATGCCAACCTGTCGGTGGCAGATTAAATATGCTCTGCATGCAGAGTAAAAATACTAAGAAATTGTGAGTAAATAAAATATTAAACTTCCAATTCTAGTCTTAATAAATGGCTAGAGAAGTTCTTGCCTAAGGTATCCATGCGCAAGCTTCTGGAACCTCCGCCATCAAGCGCACCATGACAAACAAAATTGAGTGATTCAATTGAACCCCATTCGTATCTGATCACCTCGCCTTTAATCATGCCTTTAAAATGATCTTTTACAACTTCGGCAGTTAAATGTTGTACCAATGTTTCGTAATCATCTTTGGAATTTGCCATTACACCAATATTGCAGACATCATTCTTATCTCCGGATCTGGCAGAGGCGATATCAATTAGCTTAATCTTTCCCATTCGATCAACGAATAACGAATTTGTACGAATCAACGAATGTCATTTTTAATATCTTATTCATAGCTTACTTCTATATCCTCAACCAAGCTTTCAGATTCGTTGTCAAAGTTTACAATTCTCTTGAAGCGAACTCCATCCTGTCCAAAATTGATTAGAATAGCCAACTTCAATTTACTAACGTTCAAATAATTTAATACCTGATCAATATGCGCCTTCGAAAAACGATTGTCTTTTTTTGTCTCAACAACAATTTTATTCTCAATTACGAAATCAGCAAAATTTTTACCTACAATTCGGTCTCTAAATTTTAAAGGATAATAAACTTCTTTTCCAAACTTTAATCCTTTGTCTTCAAAGGTAATTGCTATTGCCTTCTGATAATATATTTCCTTATGTCCAGAACCTAATTCATTAAAAACATCAAAAGCACATCCAATTATCTCGTAGCTGAGTTCAGGATAGAGGAGATCATCCGTGTAAACTTGAACTTTCTTCATATATGCAATAGGTTGTCTGGCGCAGATTCGTTTATTCGTACAAATTCGTGATTCGCTGATTAATTTATTACGATTCTATTATCTCCACCTTTTCTTCCACCAATTCTCTCTCTACCAATGTTGGCCACAGGCTAAGTATAACCTTGTTCATTTTTCCCCATCCAGGCATACTGATTGCTCCTGGTGGACCGTTAAGTCCCAAGCATACGATTGATTGCATGGCTATTTTTCCGGCTTTCGGATCTTTGTGTTTGATGGCCAATCGTACTCCCAATTCATTAATGTCATCTAACTTGTCTGATTCAGGTATGGGGGCAGCATCTTCATGAATTCCATTCAAACCAATTATTCGGTGATTGGAACTTTCAATTTCTATTGGAAGTTTGGCCCATATTTGTTCCACAGCTTCAATAAATTTGTTGGCCTTTTGATGTGCATAGGGCCACGAGAAAAAGAAGAACTGCTCCGTAATAAATCCTTCCATGAGACCGATGGTCATCTTGAGTTTTTCTGGCCTTTCTTTTCCTTTTGCTCCTGTAAAGCTGACTTTATTTGGTTCTAAACCTTCAATTATTACGGATGTTAAGTCAACCGTTACATCAGGAGTAAGGTAGTTAGCAGGATCATGTATTTCATATACCAGTTGCTCACGCAATGTGTTTCTCGACATCTTTCCTCCCTGACTTTCCAACTTGCTGAAAACCGCTGATCCATCTTCAGAAACTGCAGCTATCGGATATCCCAGGTTATTGAGTGAATAATCCATAGGCCATTCAGCATAAGAATTGCCACCTGATGCCTGTCCGCCGCATTCCAAGAGATGCCCAATTGATATTCCACAGGCCATTTTATCCAGGTCCTTTTCCAGATCCCAGTCAAAGTGATACGCCAATACCCCGAGTGTTAAACATGGATCAGCCACACGGCCGGCAAGAATTATATCTGCCCCTTCATCTAATGCTTCCTTGATGCTTCTGGCTCCTATATATACGTTGGCATGAGTGGGTGGATATTTGTTTTCGCTAAATGGTTTGGCAGTATCCATATTGGACAATATGTTTCCGCTTTCAAGAACGTCCTTTAGCTTTGGAAGAAAGTCATCGCCAGTGATAGCGGCTATTTTTACTCCGGTTATGCCCTGTTGGTTCAAGATGGCAGCTACTCGCTTAGCTGCATTAACCGGGTTAAGTCCTCCAGAATTGGAAACGATCTTGATTCCATTTTTAAACGCCAATGGAAATAGCGTAGTGGCATTAAATTCAATATCCCTTGGGTACCCTAGTTTGGGATCTTTCATTTTGTCCTTCTGAAGAATGGACATGGTCAACTCTGCAAGTGCGTCATTAACAATATAATCGCATGCTTTTTCTTTTACGATGGCAATAGCAGCAGCTGGGCTGTCGCCGTAAAAGCCTTGTCCTCCTGCTATCCTAACCGTTTCTGATGCCATAACAATATATTAGTTCCCAGTCCAATTGGGCTTTCGCTTTTCTTTAAAAGCTGTTATTCCCTCCTTGGCATCTTCAGATTTAATTACCTCGTAAAGCATTTTTTGAAGGTACTTATGCTTTTCATCTGATTTGATAGACCGAAGTGCATCAAACGCTTCCAATCCTTTGCGAATTGCCGTGGGGGAGTTGCCTTTTATTGTATCCAAAAGTGCACCCACTTCTTGGTCTAACTCCGCTGAGCTGGTGACTTTTGAAACTAGCCCACATTCGAAGGCGGCTTCAACGTCTAATTTCCCACCCGTCATACATAAACCCAATACTTTTCTGGGAGTCATAACATTCAGCAGGCTCTCCATCACCTGCATTGGCCAAATGCCTCTTTTTACTTCCGGCAGCGAAAAGGATGCGTTTTCTGAGGCAATGATGTGCGTGCAGCCTCCAATAAGCAAGAAAGCCCCCGCAAAAGCAGGTGCATTGATTTTAGCTATACAAGGCTTGTGAACCTGTAAGAACAGCTCACCGATAACAACCTCCGTTTCTGGTTGAGGAATTGTTGAATTTGTCTCCTCTTGGGCTTCGCCAGAAAATGCCTTTAAGTCAGCACCAGCACAAAATACGTCGCCGTTGGCAGCAAATACTACTGCCCAAATATCATTGTTATGGTGAGCATAGGACATGGCGTACGCAATCTCGTTCACCATCACCGGGTTCATGGCGTTTTTCTTTTCAGGCCGGTCGAGTGTTATTTCCAACACATGATCATTCTCGCTCACCTTTAGATGGGCAAATACCTGATCAGAGAAATTGAAAATATCTTCTTTAGAATATACCATGATTACATCCTGAATACTCCGTATTCGTTGTTGCCTTCAAAAGGAGCATTGAAAATTGTGCTCAATCCCATTCCTAAATGATGTCTTGTTAGGCGAGGGTCAATCACTCCGTCGTCCCAAAGTTGCCCTGTTGCATAAAAAGCGTTTGATTGCTCATCAACTTGTTCTGCAAGTGTGTCAGCATCCTTCTGGATGTCTTTCAGATCAGCCTTTCCAGTTTTCACTTTTAGCATTTGCATAACACCTGCCAATTGTTGAGCACCCATCACTGCGATCTTGGAATTGGGCCAGGAAAATAAAAATCTCGGTTCAAAAGCCCTTCCGCACATCGCATAGTTACCAGCGCCATAGGAAGCTCCAATTATTATCGTAAGTGCAGGAACACCGCTATTTGAAACTGCATTAATCATTTTAGCTCCATCCTTGATAATTCCTCCTTGCTCATATTTTTTACCGACCATAAAGCCAGTGATATTTTGGAAGAAGATGAGCGGTGTGTTACTGCGATTACAAAGTTGAATGAAATGAGCGCCTTTATTGGCGGATTCCGAAACAAGCACGCCGTTATTGGCCAATATGCCTACGTTAAATCCGTGAATCTTGGCAAAACCTGTAACCAATGTGGGACCATATTCAGCTTTGAATTCCAGAAATTCAGATCCATCTACAATGCGTGCAATTATTTCGCGCATGTCAAAACCCTGTCGAGGATCTTTGCCCACAATACCTAATAGTTCTTCAGCATTGTATTTCGGTTCTACCCCTTTTGGAGGCAGCTCTCCTTCTTGCGTTTTAACGTTTACTAAAGCCATCAAGTCTCTGGCAATTTCAATTGCTTCTTTTTCATCCTTGGCTAGAAAATCAGACACACCTGATATCCTGCTGTGCATTTCAGCTCCTCCAAGAGTTTCGTCGTCCGACTCCTCTCCCGTGGCCATTTTTACCAATGGTGGGCCTGCAAGAAAGACCTTGGCTTGTTTCTTCACCATAATCACATAATCCGACATGCCTGGTATGTAGGCGCCACCTGCTGTACTATTTCCGAAAACCACCGAGATAGTTGGTATTCCCTCCTTAGATCTACGGGTAATTTCCCTGAAGTTAGTTCCCCCGAGGTTAAATATTTTAGCTTGTTCTTCAAGATTTGCTCCAGCTGACTCCACCAGATAGATAGTGGGCAATCTATTCTCCATTGCGATATTGTTCAATCGCAATGCTTTTTCTAGTGTTACCTGGTCGATAGAACCACCTTTGATCGTAGCAATGTTGGCAATGACCATACACAAGCGTTTGTTAACAAGCCCTATACATGCTGCCATAGTTCCACCTAAAGCAAATGATTCTCTTCCATATCCGACCAGTGGTAACAAATTAAGATAAGGAGATTTTGAATCCAATACCTTTTTGATGCGCTCACGCGCAAGCATCTTTCCCGCTTTCTTGGCTTTGGCGATGTGCTTCTCTTCTCCTTGCCATTGACTCTTTGCAAGAAGATCATTGAGCTCCTTCACCTTTCCTTTCATCCAGGCTTGATTCTCCTTGAACTTCTCTGACTTAGGATCTATTTTTGATTTAAACGCGTGCATGATATTTAGGATTCCAGAAGTTTCTTAATAACCTCTTTCATTTCATTGAATTCTTTTCTTTCGTATAGCCTCGTAAGGAATACGATTTTACCATCTCTGCCGATGATAACATTCCTGGTTATTCCGCTTTTTATGTGAGCAAATTTTGCAAATACTGCTGCTTCCGGGTCCAATGCCAAAGGATATGTTATTCCAGTCTTTTTGGCGAACTCTCTTACCACTTCCAGTGGTTCGTCTCTGTCAATACCGACTAAAACAAGTCCTTTATCTTTGTATACCTTCCAAATTTCCTCTTCGATTAAAGGCATCTCTTTGATACATACGGAACACCAGCTGGCCGTAAACTGAAGCATCGTAATCTTACCCTTGAAGTTTTTATTGCTAAACTCCGAGCCGTCAATGAGTATAACTTTAAACTCAGGCACCTGGTCACCAACCTTTACAATGTATCCTCTATCCTTATCCTTTTCAGTACTTGCACTCATAATTGTCAACGAAAGTAACAAGATCAGAAACGTATATCTTCTCATGATTGGTGGCCCCCTTCTTCTATCTGATCTGGATGGTTAAAAATAGTAATTTATATCATACAGAATCCTCATTCTTACTCATCTTTAAAAGGTGAATTCTTGTCGTGTTCGCTTGGTGGCACGCCTGGCGAGTAAAGTGATTCGCCTGCGTCAACTTTCAACGTTTCGCCAGTTATGTAGGCAGCAGCAGGTGACAGTAAATAGATAATTGCCGCGGCCACTTCTTCTTCAGTACCCAATCTGTTGGCCTGATTGTTCTTCGCAGCTGAGAAAATGTAGTTTTTAAATTCATCGGCATAGCTGTCGATACCACTGGAGTGAATTAATCCTGGAGCTACTGAGTTTATACGTACTCCATATTTTCCCCATTCCACCGCAAGTGATTTTGTTAAATTGTCAACCCCGGCCCTCGCCGCTCCGGTATGAGACA
>NVRZ01000038.1 GCA_002401055.1 Bacteroidota bacterium | reverse complement strand
AAGTTCCTGCTCCAGGAGAAACTGTTCCAGAAGCAATTGTTGACGTGCTTGACTGGGGAGGCCTTGAGATAAGAGTTGGTGCCGGATTTCAAATTCAAATTGCAGGTGGTGAAGGCGATATTGCACAGCGAAAAGCCGATATTAATTTAGACGACGTGTACGAGGCTACTTTTACTGTGGATGACGAAGGGGGATTATTCTACAGTCAAAAGTTTAGAGGAACTGACATGGAAGGCGATTTTCACTTCTTTGTGGTTATAAAAGACGGTGATGTTTCCTATGAAATTGAAGATATCAAAGGAGAATCTTTTGGTGAGGGACAGGCAAGAAGAATGTTTGAAATTGCCAGAGCGATCAAAGTTAATTCACCTAGCTAGGCGAATAATTCTTAGAACCTAAATCTCAATAGCCCTACACTTGCAGAAAGTGTGGGGCTGTTTTTTGAGAAAAAAGTGATAATATCCCTTGAGGCAACACCTACCTCCCAGGTACCTTCTCCCAGGGAAAACAACAGACCTAAGGGAAGATTAAATCCGTAGTTGCCACCTACTGAAAATCCTGTGCTTACCTTGAACCACGGAACAGGAATCACATCTAATCCAACACCCAAAAGAACCTTCTGATAATTTCCCGCAACCTTGTTCAACGGTAGAATAAGATCAAAGCCCGCTTCAAACTTTTCATTTGGCATAAAACTCGCACCAAATCTCAGATTGGTAGGCAAACTCACTTTTTTTTCATGAACCCCTGACCAATTAAAAACACCACTGTCACCCATAATATCCTCCGATTCCTTAATAATATTATAGCTCGCAAACCCCGCAGATGTCATGTCTACCAATTTGTCATCAGAAGCTTTATAAACATTTCCATTCCACGTGATGGAACCTATGTCGTTAAGCGCAATACCAATTTTTAATTTTTCTACCAATATGGCACTAAAACCGATGTCGAATCCGAAACCAGTTCCGACTGCTTTCGGAAAAAGCCCGCTACTTGTTACGGTAGATGGATTGTCATCTGCGACCGAGTCTCCGTAATTGATGCCAAATGCAGGAGTAACCGCCGAAAAAGCCTCGAGGTCTCCATTTGTTGCACTGATGTCAAACATCGCCATCCCCGATAAATACTTTAATCCTATTCCGCCATAAAGCGAGAATTTGTCCTTGTCAATTATCACTCTTCCATAGCTTAAGTTGAATTCCCTATACCACGACATTGACATTCGTGAGTCATCAATTATATCTGAAAACTTTTTAGGTAGGTCACTATAGCCTTTTACAATTTTTGCGATTGTGGTGTCGGGTAAGTCAGATATATTATCTATTGTATCACCATCGTTTAAGATGAGTTTGGTAAAGTAATCGGCCTGATAGCCAAGAAACAATATCTGAGAAAGTGTTTCCCCAAAGTTTGAAAACCATTGAAATCGTTCCTTTACACCAAATGCGAATCCTCCAACTTTCTTACTTGGCTGTACGCCAATGCCAATCCACTGTAAATCGAAGTTCATTGACAGATCCGTTTGCGTAAATTCTTCCGCTGCCTTAATTTTTTCCGCTGTAGTAAATTCGGTATTCCCCGTCTTAAGACTTGCCACCAATTCTGACTTTGCCAAAGCTTCTGAATACATCGAAAAGCCCCCTTCCAGCAATCCAAATGATATCATCTTTTCATTTTTCGCCTTCCATCCGAGGTTTGCGGGATTGATCCCCATTGATTGGTAATCAGTGACAAATGTAGTCGCTGTTCCTGCCCTTCCCGTAGCCGTGAAGGCGCTCATTTCAGATTGGCCATAAGATATAGACCAACCCATTGTAAGTAGTATTGTAAATACAAGGATCCTCATTACCATTTTGATGTCTTTTAATTCAGCTAACTTTGTCATTATTAATAAATTTACTTGATTTGAGTAGCTAATTTATGAAGAAATATTTGATTCTATTTTTAGCGATAACAAGCATAACCTGTACAAATGACGGGGATTTGGAAATGGTACCTGATGGGTATCTTTCTAAACAGCAAATGGTTGAATTACTTGTCGATATTCAGCTCATCGAAGGCGGAATAATAATACGCAAGATGGACCACAAAAAATTTGGTGATGATATCAACGCTTATTATCAAGAAACTTTTAAGAAACATGGGCTTACGAAAGAGTCATTTGAACTGAATCTGAAATACTATACTGACAATCCCGAAAAACTAGAGGTAGTATATGAAGAGGTGCTGAATGAACTGAGTAAACTGCAGGCTGAATCTGAAACACAGCGGCCAATTAAAAATTAGTGCTAGCTATTGGGATTGTTGCGCTAAAAAGATTTTGCCAGTATCCCCTATTGCTTTCTTGATTGGAATAAACTCCATATTTAATTCCTTTTTAATCTTCTCACTTGAGTAAGCATGTACTTTGCCAGATTCACGGGCGATTTCTTTCGTAATTGAACGCTTTGATCCAGTTAGCAGAGATTTCAACTTATCCAGTCTCCAGAAAATCTCAGATTTAAACTTAGTTATCTCAATAGTCGGTCTTTTCTTATCCAAGGAATCCGCAATCCAGTTAAATACATCTCTGAAAGCAAGATTTTCTGAGTTCAACAGATATCTTTCCGATTTAATGTCGCTGTCCATCAGCAATATCATTGCCTTTGATACATCCCTAATATCTACAAACCCATTTCTTCCGGAAGTATAATAGTCCAGTCCTCTCCACACATTTAAAAACATTCGTGCGCTGCTTTTTTTCCAGTTTCCAGGGCCTATAATTATGGTTGGATTTACGATTACTACATCTAGTCCCTCTTCCGATCCACGCCAAACTTCTTGCTCAGACGCGTATTTGCTTATGGAGTAATTAGTATTATCTGAATTCGATTTCCAATATGTTTCCTCTGTTGTTGGATCGCCTTTCGTATTTCTACCAAGCGAAGCTACAGAGCTTGCAAAGCAGAGTTTGCCAACAGAATTATCGATACAAGCGTTCACCACATTGGCCGTACCCTGGATGTTTACGTGCATCATCCTTTCTCGGGCTTTGGGATGAAAGGACACCATAGCGGCGCAGTGGTAGACCTTATCCACTCCCTGCATGGCGATGTTCAAAGAAGCAATATCTGTAATGTCACCTTCTACCCATTCTATAGATTCGTAGTTATTTTTCTGGGATTCGTTCTCGTAAAATTTGAACGTGCTTTCAATTATTGATAGGTCGCTGGATTCTCTTTTAAGCGCGCGCACTGGCACGCCAGAATTAAGCAAATCAAATATAATTCTAGCTCCCAATAATCCAGTTCCACCTGTTACAAATACCATAGAATAAAAATACCTTATTTAATTATCTTTGACCCAAATACGTCAGATATGAATTTTGTTAAAGAACTGGAATGGAGAGGTCTGCTGAAGGACATCATGCCAGGCACGGAAGATGAGCTTGATACTGGTAGCACTACCGGATATATTGGGTTCGACCCAACAGCTTCTTCTCTTACAGTTGGGAATCTCGTAACTGTAATGCTTTTGGTACACTTTCAGCGCGCGGGCCATAAACCCATTGCTTTGGTTGGCGGCGCTACAGGTATGATTGGCGACCCTTCTGGAAAAGACAAGGAACGTCAATTGCTTGATGAAGATACGTTGAATGAAAATGTAAGGTCAATCAAGGTGCAGCTAGAGAAATTTCTCGACTTTAAAAGTGGAGACAACAAAGCTGTTATGATCAATAACTACGATTTCTACAAGGGGATGGATATTTTCGAGTTTTTTCGCGACATCGGAAAACACCTGACCGTGAGCTACATGATTTCAAAAGACTCAGTTAAAAATCGTCTGGAAGGTGGCATGTCATTCACGGAATTCTCTTACCAATTATTTCAGGGCTATGATTTTCTGTGGCTATTCAAGAATAAGAATTGTTTACTTCAAATGGGTGGTTCTGATCAATGGGGAAACATTACATCTGGCACAGAACTAATTCGCAGAAAAGAAGAAGGAAAAGCTTATGCACTCACTTGCCCACTACTGACGAAGAGCGATGGAACTAAATTTGGAAAGAGTGACGAAGGCAATATTTGGCTAGACCCCAAAAGAACATCACCTTACAAATTCTACCAATTCTGGCTAAACGCTTCAGATGAGGATGCTTCCAAATACATCAGAATTTTTTCAACGAAAACAAAAGAAGAGATAGAGCGAGTTGAACAGGAGCAGGCCGAAGCACCGCACCTGAGAGTACTTCAAAGAACACTGGCTGAAGAGATTACCATTAGAGTACATTCTGAAAAGGACCTCAAAACAGCAATAACCGCTTCTGAAATACTTTTTGGCAAAGGAACGGCTGAAGCACTTAAAGAGCTTACCGAAGAGAGCCTACTCGATATATTTGAAGGTGTTCCTCAGTCCAATATTGCTAAATCTGACATTGAGATTGGGGTCGGTATAGTAGAATTTCTTACCGACAAAACCGAGGTGTTGGCCTCGAAGAGTGAGGCCAGAAGAAGCATAAGCGGTGGTGGTATCAGTGTGAATAAAACCAAGATTGAAAGCGAAGATTACAAAGTCGATTCAAAGGACCTACTTAGCAATAAGTACATATTGATTCAGAAAGGGAAGAAGAACTACCATCTGGTAACGGTGAGTTAGTCTGCTTACTCCAAGAGCAGATTACAGCCTCTTAAATCGCTGTTATCAAATCTGCCAAGCACTTCAAACGAACCGTTCTCATATGCCAATCCAAGATCGGCCGTGCTAATAAAGGCGCATGAATAAATATTAGCCAAATCAATAATATTGATTCCACCTCTCATGCCATAATCAACATAACTCAGCGGATCGTTTACGTCACGAATCAACACTTTTTTCCAGGGAGGGCTGTTAAATAATCCTTCTCCCTTAGAATAGGATTGCGAAAGCAGCTCAGTCATTCCATATTCAGAATGGATGCTCTTCACTTTCAGAACTTCCATTAATTGTTTGTGTAGGTCAGCTCGGATTATCTCCTTTCTCCGCCCCTTCATTCCGCCAGTTTCCATCACCGTCACATTGCTCCAATCAATATTCTTTGCAGACTTCTTTGCACAAAAATCAAGTAGAGCAAAAGACACACCAAATAATAATATTTGGTCACCCCTATTCGAGAGTTCACTGAGCTTTTCTTCTAACTCATTCAGGTTATCAAGATAAAAACCACCATCCGGATGCCCACTACTTTTAATAAATTCGTCCACCATGTAAATCAATGAAGATTCTGCGTTATCCAGATACGAAGGCAGCAGAGCCAATATGCAATAATTTGAAGGCTTTCCATAAAATAGCTCAAAGCAATTGGTGAAACTCCGGTTATACACTGAGAGATCCGTTATAACGTGACTAGAGCCTAATCCTCCGGTGGTACCACTGCTTTTAAACACTGCCTGTACCTTTTCATTGCCAGAGATTACCTTATGCTTTTTAAAGACCTCAACCGGCAAGAATGGAATATCTCGAATAGAGCGCACCTCTCGATTCGAGATACCTAGATTGTTTACAAAATCTCTATAAATCAGGTTATTTTCATATTGAAATCTGAACACTTTCAGAGATAAAGCCTCAAGCTGTTCAGAGACATTAATGGAGAAGATTTCTGTTATAAGTTGCTTAACCATTTGACATTATACCAAAAACAGAGGGTAATCGTTTGATATTTGGTAACTTTATTGACTGAAAGTTAATATTGATGAACTATTTCTCAAAAATAGGATTTAAGGTGGTACTGTTGGCCGTTATTGGAATAACGGTGATGCTATCATGCAACTCAAATCAAAAGTACCCTGATGAACCACAAATTGAATTCGTATCTTATAGTTTCAGAGATACACTAGATATACTAGGAAATCCAAACGTTCATTTAGGTTTACTAACCATTAGTTTTACAGACGGCGATGGTGACATTGGACTTTATCAGTCAGAAACTGAATTAACAGATGTTTTTATCTATAGGATTGGAATATTGAATGGCTCACCTTCACTTTCCGATATGGATACGCTTAATTTTAGGATACCATACCTCACGCCTGAAGCTCAAAACAAGACATTGAGAGGGGAAATAGACGTGGAATTCAATTTGTATAAAGCAAATTACCCCTATGACACGATGTACTATGAACTGTATATCCAAGACAGGGCGTTAAATACCAGTAATATTATTACAACTCCAGAGATAGTGTTGTAGCCCGCTTATTTTAAACCAACAACAGCCTCGTTAATATTAAAAATGTGGTCACCGATTTTTTCGCAAGACATAAACAAGTCGCTGTAGAATAATCCACTTTCAAATGAATGTTCAGATTTGGATACCCGCATTAAGTGTTCACTTCTCAACTTATCACGTGTCTCATTTATCGTTAATTCATTTAATTCTGCCTGCCGAATATTCACCTGACCAAATCCTTCATTGATATTATTGGTCATGGTTTCAAAAGCGTCATTAATATTCTTAAAGATTCTGCTTAATCCTTCATTCTGTGCAGAAGAGAATGTTACATTCTGATCATTTTTCCTTTCTATGCTCTTCGACATCTGATAGCAGATATCGCCTATTCTCTCCAAGTCATTTATCATACTTATCATACTTCTTATCCTCACTGAAAGCTCCTCACTCAACTCACCCTGCGCTACTCTTGTCAAATAATCGGCTATCTCAATCTCCATCTTATCCGTAATGTCCTCGTACTTCTGAATCCTGTTCATAGCTTCTTCAAAGGTCTTTCTATCTTTATTTTCGATAAGCTCGCCAACAAAACCAAACATACGGTCTGCAATTTTTCCAAATTTTTTGATCTCTTTTTTAGCCTCGAGTATGGAAAGCTCCGGAGTGGCCAATATTCCTCCACCTATATATTCGAGTTTTGTTTCCTCATCAACATCTCCTCTCGAGGGAACCATTCGCTCCGCTACTTTAGCGATGATTGGCGTAAACCCAATAAGCAGCAATACGTTGATAATATTAAATGATGTGTGAAACAAAGAGAGAGCGATGGGAATCGAAGTGAAGTCATCACGATTAAGAGGCGATACCCCATAATTACTCAGCATGAAACTGTCTATCCCACTCAGGAAAAACCTGAATATAAAGAACATCCAGACCACCCCAAAAACGTTGAAAATGAAATGCGCCCGGGCTGCTCTCTTGGCATGGACATTTCCAATCATAGCGGCCAAATTCGCGGTGATTGTAGTTCCTATGTTTTCACCCAACACCATCGCAGCGGCCATTTCAAAAGGTATCCAGCCCTCGTTACACATTACTAATGTTAGTGCCATGGCCGCGCTTGAAGACTGAACCACCAGTGTAAGTATGGTACCCACCGCAATAAACGTCAGCAGAGATAACATTCCCATATTGGCATATCCTGATAAAAATTCGAGAATCTCGGGGTTTTGTCTCAAGTCAGGTACGGATTCTTTGAGTGCGTTCAGGCCCAAAAACAACAAGGCAAAACCAATTATTACTTCTGCCCAGGATTTCAGGTTACCGCGATTTGAAAACATTAATGGAAAACCAATCGCTATAATTGGCAAGGCTACCGCCGCTATTTTAACCTTAAAGCCAAATATTGAGATAAGCCATGCGGTAATTGTTGTTCCGATATTCGCGCCCATAACAACTCCTACAGATTCAACCAGGGTCAGAAGCCCAGCATTTACAAAGCTTACAACCATAACTGTTGTTGCCGAGGAGGACTGCAATAAACCCGTGATGAGAAATCCTGTAAACACACCTAAAAATCTATTGGAAGTCATAACGCTAAGAATACTGCGCATCTTGCTTCCTGCTACTTTTTGGATGCCCTCGCTCATGACCTTCATTCCGTAAATAAAGAAGCCCAGGGCTCCTAAGAGCTCTAAAAAATTCAATAGTGAAAAACTCATCTCAATCCATTTTAAAATTACTTTGACGAAAATATAAATACCCCTTGAACCACCCTTGATTTCAATATTATCAAATTGTTAAATCTCCGATTTTATTGTTTTAGGGAGAAAATTATATATCATATTTGTCTGCAGAAATGACCAATCTTAATGAAAGCACCGAATTATCTCCTTCTGTTAGTGTCCATTATACTCTATAGCACTCTGGCGCTAAGCCAAAGCACTATCCACAATGTTTTTGGGAAGGGAGTTCAAGGAATAGCTAAAGATTCATCTTTTAGCGTAAAGTTTGGAGCTCGATTCCAAACTCAATATGAAGGAATTAATACAATCACAAATGACACCAACTACAGCGGAGAAATTTATGAAGATAGATTCTATCTGAAAAGAGCGAGGCTAAAACTTGATGGATATATTTTCTCTCCTAGATTGATATATAAAATTGAATACGATCTGGTGAACACGCAGATTCTGGACGCTGTTCTCAAGTGGAATTTTGCTGGGAACTTTGATTTATGGGCAGGACAGACAAAATTACCGGGAAATCGTGAACGGATCATATCCTCACAAAAGCTTCAGTTTGTTGACCGCTCACTGTTAAACGCAAAGTTCACACTGGATCGTGATCAAGGATTACAGCTGCGACACCATTTCAAAATTGGTCCCGTAGTAATAAGAGAAATGATCTCTGCCTCAGTGGGGGAAGGCAAAAACTTTAAATCGCTAAGTGGTAAATCCGGGTATGATTATACAGAGAGAATTGAAATATTGCCATTTGGAAACTTCTCTGGTAAAGGGGATTATGTTGGAGGAGATATAGTACGAGAAGAGAAGGTGAAGTTGGCCCTGGGATTTACATATGACTATAACGACAACGCAATTCGGGAAAGAGGGCAAAAAGGTGAGGAACTTACTGAAATGCGGGATATAAGCACATTTTTCGTCGATATGATGTTCAAATACAAAGGGCTATCAATAATGGCTGAGTATGCAAACAGGAGCACCACTTATTCTCCAGCAATTCTCGATTCAACAGGCACTCAAATAGAATCTTTTTACACTGGTAGCGGTTTAAATACGCAAATCGGTTATGTACTCAAGAGCAATTGGGAGTTTTCGGGTCGTTATACATCGATCATTCCGGAAATCATAACTAGAAATAATCGTCTTTCCATGGTTACGCTGGTCATTTCCAAGTATGTTGTAGGCCATAACTTGAAAGTGCAGGGGGATGTTTCTCTTTATCAACAAGAGAATTCAGATGATCAGCTCATTTTTCGTCTGCAACTTGAGGTGGCTCTGTAAAGCTTTCATTACTCCTCCTTCCTTTAATCATTAAGTGAGAATAGTTCTAACTTAGTTGCTTAATACTTCTTCTAAATGAGCGCCAGGATTCTATTGGTAGATGACGAACCGGATATTCTAGATTTTCTGAGCTACAACCTGAAAAAAGAGGGTTATGAGGTTAGCACGGCAGGCAATGGGATGGAAGCATTAGAAGCTGCCTTCGCAACAACCCCTGATTTGATTCTCCTCGATTTAATGATGCCGGAACTGGACGGAATAGAGACTTGTATTCAGCTGAGAAAAAATAAAATCCTTGCTGCAACTGTCATTGCCTTTTTAACAGCTCGCGCTGAAGACTTTTCCCAAATCAATGGTCTTGAAGCTGGTGCGGATGATTACATAACCAAACCGATAAAGCCCAAGGTGCTCATCAGTAAAATCAAAGCTCTTCTAAGGCGCGACAAGTCTAGTACCTCGCCCACAATCGTAGACAAAAATGCTTCGGTAATCGTTGACAAGGAGAGGTTTGTGGCCATCGTTGAAGGGAAGGATGTCAACTTACCTAAAAAAGAATTTTTACTACTGGAGCTCTTGTGCACCAGGCCTGGAAAGGTATTTGATAGAAATTTTATTTTGGAACAAGTTTGGGGTACAGAAGTTGTTGTTGGAGACAGGACCATTGACGTACACATCCGGAAGCTTCGAGAGAAAATTGGTGAACAAAGAATTCAAACGGTCAAAGGAGTTGGGTATAAGCTCGTAGTAAAATGAAAAATCTAACTCCCAATCAAATAGCAATTAGTGCAAGTGCGATCATCTCAGTACTTGTTCTCTTTATGCTTCTTGTTCTTGAGAATTATTTTGTTCTGAATTTGCCCTGGTTTATTATTGTAATTCCTCCTTTAGTAGCATTGGTATTTGGATATGCCATTGTTCATTACCTGATAGAAAAATTCATCTACAGAAAGATTAAGCTCATTTATAAACATATTCATTACCTCAAGTCTGCTAAGGGTAGCATTTCCAAGAATATTGATCTGAGCGAAAATCTAATCGATAGCGTTGAAAAAGAAGTAACGGAATGGGAAGAAGATCGTGCCTCAGAAATTGAGCAGCTTAAAAAAATGGAGGAGTTCAGAAAGGAATTTTTGGGCAATGTATCACACGAATTAAAAACCCCAGTGTTCAACCTGCAAGGATACATTGAAACCTTGCTGGAAGGTGGATTGAAGGATGACAAGATAAATATGGAATACCTCAATAAAGCGTCAAAAAACATCGACCGCATGAACGCGGTAATCAACGACCTTGAGAAAATATCACGCATTGAACATGAAAAAATGGATCTTGAGCAAGTCAAATTCGATGTCCATGAGCTAGCAACTGAAGTATTTAAATCTCTGGAAATGAGAGCTGACCTGAAGGCAATTAGATTTTCCTTCAAACAAGATTGCGATAAACCATTTATGGTACTAGGTGATAGAAGTCGAATCCGAGAAGTATTGGTGAACCTGATAACCAACAGTTTGATTTATGGTAAAGAAGGTGGAAATACGCTTGTTGGCTTTTATGATATGAGTGAAAATATATTAATAGAGGTAACAGATAATGGTATCGGCATAGAAGAAAAACATATTTCCCGATTGTTCGAGCGTTTTTATAGAGTTGATAAAAGCCGATCTCGAGAACAAGGAGGAACAGGCTTGGGCCTCTCAATAGTAAAACATATTATCGAAGCGCATAAACAAACTATAACGGTTCGAAGTACTAGTGATGTGGGATCTACTTTCGGCTTCACCCTGCAGAAAGCTTAGTTTTATCTTTCAAATTCATATCAACTAATGAACAAAACACAGAAAATCCTTCTGACACTAGTAAGCGGCGTTTTACTCGCCCTTTCCTGGCCGGGAATTGGAGGATTCTCACCTCTTCTTTTTATTGCTTTTGTTCCCATTCTTTTTCTGGAAGATTACATCTTTCGCTCTGGAAGAGGGAGCACTTACGGATTGACATTCCTGACATTTGTTCTGTTTAATGGCTTGTCTGCCTACTGGCTGTACATGGTAACTGAAGGTCTAGAAACCAAATTGTCGCTATACATATTTGTGGTCATGTTCAACGCCAGCCTGATGGCGCTGGTATTCCATTTCTTTCACTACACCAGAGTAAAAATCGGATCCAAGCAGGGATACATTGGTCTTATTTTGTATTGGATTGCCTTTGAATACCTTCACTTCCACTGGGAGCTAACCTGGCCATGGATGACATTGGGTAATGGATTTGCAAACACCGTGCAGTGGATTCAATGGTACGAATACACGGGGGTTTTTGGTGGATCCATATGGGTATTGATCGTTAATATTTTGATATTCAAAATTTTGGATAAAGCTATCACGCAGCATGCACCAATAATTGAAAGTAGAATTAACATCATCTCGTTAATTCTCTGTCTTCTGGTTCCAATATCCTTCTCCATGTTCACCTACTCCAACTACACGGAGAAGGAAAATCCTGTAGCCATCACCATTATTCAACCCAATGTAGATCCGTATTACGAAAAGTACAGCCTAACCTTTGACGAGCAACTCAATTCGATGCTATCTCTGGTAAATTATGATCAGCTCAATAAGTCTGATTATCTAATTGCCCCAGAAACAGCAATGACCGAGGATATCTGGGAAAATGATCTGGATAGATCTAACAGTATTCCCATTATTAAAAATATTATTGCTGATCATCCCCAACTAAACTTTGTTTCTGGATTAACATCTTACTACCTATTTGAGGACGATGAAGAGATAAGTTCCACGGCCCGACATTTTCACAATAATAACAGATCATATGACGCCTATAATTCTGCTATGCAAATCAACAGTAGCGGAAAAATTGAATTCTATCATAAATCAAAGTTGGTACAGGGAGTAGAGAAAATGCCCTTCGCCTCATTTCTCAAGCCATTTGAAAACCTTGCCTTGGATTTAGGAGGAACTACCGGAAGCCTTGGGAGTCAAGAAAATGCTGAAGTGTTTATTTCGCATGATGGCAAAACCAAAATTGCACCTGTAATTTGTTATGAATCAATTTATGGAGAATACGTTTCGGAATATGTGAATGCAGGTGCAAATCTGATTTTTATATTGACTAACGACGGATGGTGGGACGATGGACCCGGCTACCTACAGCACTTGGCTTACGCTCGCCTAAGAGCCATTGAAACAAGAAGAAGCATTGCGAGATCAGCCAATACTGGAATTTCCTGTTTTATCAATCAAAGAGGAGATCACATACAAACAGCAAGTTGGTGGACCGCAGAGACCCTTCATGCAGAGTTAAATTCAAATGATACGCTGACATTTTATACCATTCATGGAGATTACTTAGGACGTATTGCCGCATTTACAGCAATCATTCTACTCCTGTATTCGCTGGCTAAATCTATTTATGATCGAAAGCGAGTTTCCTGATTATCTTGGGTGAAGTATCTTTGAAATAATGTAGATATTCGTGCTTCTGATGCATAACTTACCAGATAGATTACTGCCTGACTTAGTGAAACCCGCCTGTTCTGCAGGCAGGCTTAGTGTGCTGATTGTCTTGGTGGTAAAAACGATTGAAGAATGAAAACGGGAGTTTTACTGGTCAACCTGGGCACTCCAAACAGCCCCTCCACCTCTGATGTTAGAAAATATCTAACAGAGTTTTTGAACGACCCTTTTGTTATAGACTTCTCCTATCTAAAGAGATTCTTCCTCGTCAATTTTATCATCGTTCCATTTCGTTCACCTAAAACCGCTGCGCTCTACAAAGAGATATGGACCGACAAGGGCTCTCCACTTATGTTCAACAGTTATGAAACTTGCTATAAACTGCAAGAATCGCTGGGCGACGATTATTACGTTGAGCTGGCAATGCGCTATCAACAACCGAGCATTCAATCAATACTGGCAAAATTAATCGAGAGGAATGTTGACAAGATAGTATGCATCCCACTGTATCCGCAATACACTACTTCGGCCAGTGAATCATCCTTACAAAAAGTTCAATCAGAATATGATAAGTTGGCCAATCCGCCACCGATTACTTATATCAAACAGTTTTACGAACATCCGGATTTTATTGCCAGCTGGGTGCAACGGGCTAGAGAGCATAAATTGGATGAATACGACCATGTGCTTTTTAGCTATCACGGTTTACCCGAAAGGCACTTGACCAAACAACATGGCCAGGGAAATTGCGATGATTATCATTGTAAAGAAGAGATAAATGAATCTAACCATCATTGCTATAGAGCCACTTGCTATGATACCACCAGAAAAATAGTAAAAGAACTAAACCTTGCAGAAAATTTTTACACAATTTCTTTTCAATCCAGATTGGGTAAAGACCCCTGGCTCAAACCCTATACAGATCATGAGCTCATCAAATTGGCGCAAAGCGGAGTAAAAAGAATATTGGTGTTCTCCCCATCTTTTGTTGCTGATTGCCTGGAGACACTCTATGAAATCTCCATTGAATATAACGAACTTTTTCAGGAGCATGGTGGTGAAAAAGTTCAGCTCATCGAAAGTTTAAACGGACTTCCTCGATGGATTGCAACCTTGAAGGATATTGTTGAACAGAATACTTCGGCTTAAAAGCCATTGGTAATTGGCTTGAAGGAATAACTTCTTTCTCTATAGTATTCTAGAACTCTTGGCAGTGCATAACGCAACCGGTCATTGGCTTTAATGCTATCGTGAAACAATACTATTGATCCTGGCTTGGCGTTTGATATCACGTTGTCCACACATTTTTCACCCGATAATCTTTTGTCAAAGTCACCACAAAGTACATTCCACATAACAACAGTGTAGTCATCTTTGATCATCTTCCAATGCACCGGCCTAATGCGCCCATATGGCGGACGAAAAAGCTTAGAATCAACCCATTCTGAACATTTATTAATATTCGCTACATATCTAGTCTTACCTATTCTCCAGCCATCAACATGATTGTAGGTATGATTTCCTACTGCGTGTCCCTCCGCCAAAATGCGTTTATATATCTCCGGATTCTTCTCTACATTTTTACCAAGGCAGAAGAAAGTTGCCTTGGCATCAAATTCCTTTAATGTATCCAATACCCAAGGTGTTACTTCAGGGATTGGCCCGTCATCAAACGTGATGAATAAAGAATTGCTATCGGTGGGAATGCTCCATATAAGACCTTTAAAGATCTTCTCCATTACATTGTATGTTCTCTCCGAATACATACTTGAACATTGAGATTGAGCGCGACAAAGGTATAAGTAATTTTTGACCCACAATTTTCTCGGAGCAAACTCTCAATCCTTACCGCATTTATTTTTAATTTCGTTCACGCTAAATAACAGCCATGCTTAGAGAACATACTTGCGGAGAATTAACGATCAAAAACGTCGGCTCCGAAACCACTATTTGCGGATGGGTACAGAAATCCAGAGATCTGGGAGGCATGACTTTTATCGATGTTAGAGATCGTTATGGAATTACACAAATCGTCTTTAACATGGACGTTGACGCGGATCTGTGTAAGAAAGCTCGCGTGCTAGGTCGAGAATTCGTGATCAAGGTATCCGGAGAAGTCGTGGAGAGAAGCAACAAGAATCCTGATATGATCACTGGCGATATAGAAATTACCGTGAAGAGCCTGGAAGTGTTAAGTGAATCAAAGACACCTCCATTCCTTATAGAAGACGAAACAGATGGCGGTGAAGAACTTCGCATGCAATACCGCTACCTGGATCTTAGAAGAGGTCCTTTGAAGAAAAATATAGAGCTGAGACACAGCGTATTAAAATTGACCAGGGATTTATTGGATGCCAAAGATTTTCTAGAGATTGAAACGCCTTATCTTTTAAAATCCACTCCTGAAGGTGCTCGCGACTTTGTTGTACCCTCAAGAATGAACCAGGGTCAATTCTATGCTTTGCCACAATCGCCACAAACGTTTAAGCAATTGTTTATGGTGGCTGGTTTTGATAAATATTTTCAAATTGTCAGGTGTTTCCGAGATGAAGACCTTCGCGCAGACAGACAACCAGAATTCACACAGATTGATTGTGAAATGTCTTTTGTTGAGCAGGAAGATGTGCTCACCACCTTCGAATCTTTTATGAAATCCATGTTCAAAGAAACTTTGGATGTTGATTTGGGAAATTTTCAAAGAATTACATACGATGAGGCATTAAACTCCTATGGTTCGGACAAGCCGGATATCAGATTTGAAATGAAAATCGTGGACCTGACTGATATGGCGCAAGGAAAGGGATTTAACGTCTTTGATGATTCAGAAATTGTGGTAGCTATAAATGCGAAAGGCTGCGCTGGCTATAGCCGCAAACAATTGGATGCCCTAACGGATTTCGTGAGAACTCCTCAAATTGGAGCGAAGGGAATGGTTTACGCAAAATTCAATGAAGATGGAACCGTTAAATCTTCTGTAGATAAATTCTACAACGAAGCAGATTTGAAACAATGGGCAGAAGCTTGTGGCACAGAAACTGGAGATTTATTACTGCTTTTATCAGGTGATAGACAGAAAACTCTTGTCGCCATGGGTGAACTGAGACTTAAGATGGGCAGTGAACTGGGATTCAGAGAAGTTGGCACATTTGCCCCTCTTTGGGTGCTCGATTTTCCCCTGCTTGAAAAAGATGAAGACTCCGGAAATTGGCACGCGATGCACCATCCATTTACGTCGCCCAAAACTGAGGACATAGAGTTTATGGAATCAGATCCGGGAAAAGTAAGAGCCAATGCCTATGATTTGGTAATAAATGGAATTGAGCTTGGAGGTGGATCTATAAGAATTCACGAGCGTGGATTACAAGATCAGATGTTTAAGCTGTTAGGTTTTAGCAAAGAAGAAGCACAAGAACAATTTGGGTTTTTGTTGAATGCTTTTGAATATGGCGCCCCACCCCATGGCGGCATTGCTTTTGGTTTTGATAGATTGGTAGCCTTGCTAGGAGGCAGCGAGTCAATCAGAGAATACATCGCATTTCCAAAGAACAACGCGGGCCGAGACGTTATGCTGGATGCTCCCTCACCAATTTCTAAGGAGCAGAAGAAAGAATTGGGTCTTTAAATCTAGAGCGTTCCTCGACTTTCTTGTTCTCTTTCTATCGCTTCAAAAAGCGCTTTAAAATTTCCCTTCCCAAAAGATATAGCACCTTTTCGCTGAATGATTTCATAGAAAACAGTTGGCCTGTCCTCCACAGGCTTGGTAAAGATTTGCAGTAAATATCCCTCATCATCACGATCGATAAGTATTCCCAATTTTTTCAATGGCTCCAAATCCTCATCTATTTCACCGACCCTATCCATCACTGTCTCGTAATAACTCGAAGGGACATAAAGAAAATCAACACCTCTTTCCGTGAGGGCCGTAACGGTTTCGATGATGTTATCCGTTGCTAGTGCGATATGCTGCACTCCTGCACCTCTGTAGAAATCTATATATTCCTCGATCTGAGACTTCCGTTTACCTTTAGCTGGTTCATTGATCGGGAACTTGATTCTGCCATTACCATTGGTCATTACTTTGCTCATCAAAGCTGTGTATTCCGTAGAGATGTCCTTATCATCAAATGATATGAGTTGAGCAAAGCCCATCACTTTGGCATAGAAATCTACCCATTTATTCATCTCACCCCAGCCGACATTCCCTACCATGTGATCCACAAATTTCAATCCCACTGACGGCGGGTTGTAATTAGATTCCCATTTTTTAAACCCTGGTAAAAAGACGCCTTTGTAATTTTTACGCTCAACAAAAATGTGAACCGTTTCACCGTACGTATGTATTCCCGACTGTACAACCTTTCCATCCTCATCTTCCGTAGTTGTTGGTTCCATAAAAGACTTGGCTCCTCGACTGGTTGTTTCCTCCCAGGATTTAGTTGCATCATCTACCCAAAGCGCTACAATTTTTACCCCATCCCCATGTTCGTTCAAATGCTTATTGATCGGTCCATCAGCATTCAAAGGCGTGGTAAGCACCAGTTTGATTTTATCCTGAGTCAACACATAGGAAACGGTTTCCGTGTTTCCTGTTTCCAATCCAGAGTAAGCATAGGATTGAAATCCAAAAGCCGACTTGTAAAAGTGTGCAGCTTGCTTAGCATTGCCAACATAGAACTCTACATAATCAGTTCCATTTAATGGCAAAAAGTCTTCAGCCTCCTCAAATATTTTCTCTAGGCCTAACTCGGTATTTGGGGTGTTATCGCTCATTTTTTCAATTTTTACTCTGTCCAGGATTTGTAATACGTCCCATCATCAATTTTAATCGCGTCTTCAGTTATTTTTAATGGCTTAAAAGTATCTACCATAACTGCCAGCTCCTCCGTTTCTTTTGCTCCAATGCTGCGTTCCATAGCACCAGGATGAGGGCCATGAGGAATCCCTGCCGGATGGAGGGAAATATGTCCTGCCTCTACATCATTCCGGCTCATAAAGTCACCATCTACATAATATAAAACTTCGTCCGAGTCAATATTACTGTGATTATAAGGTGCGGGTATCGATTCCGGATGATAATCAAACAACCGAGGGCAAAAAGAACAAACCGCAAAAGCATTCGTTTCAAATGTTTGATGAACTGGAGGCGGTTGATGAATTCTGCCAGTTATAGGTTCAAAATCATGAATTGAAAAAGCATAGGGATAATTGTACCCATCCCATCCGACCACGTCAAAGGGATGTGTTTCGTAAATGTATTCGTGAATCATATTTTCCTTCTTGATCTTCATCAGAAACTCTCCTTTTTCATCATGGGTTACCAAATCTGAAGGAGGTCTTATATCTCTTTCACAAAAAGGTGAATGCTCCAACAATTGCCCAAAATTGTTCCGGTACCTTTTGGGCGTGTACATTGGATGGAACGACTCCACTATGAAATGCCTGTTCTCCTCTGAATTAAATTGTATCTGATATATCATTCCACGAGGAATCAGAAGATAATCGCCATAACTGAATGTGATGTTGCCCAACATTGTTTTCAATGTTCCCTCCCCTTTATGTATGAAGATCATTTCATCAGCATCCGAGTTTTTATAGAAGTAATCCGTCATGGATTGCTTGGGCGCTGCCAATGAAATGTGAAGATCATTGTTCACCAAAATTCGTTTCCTGCTATCCAAAAAATCATTTTCCGCCTCAATGTTGAAACCTTTTAATCTATAAGATTTCATATTCTTCTCAACGGCGATTTTCGGCTCTACCGAATACGAGTTCTTAATATCCAGAACTCTTGTTGGCCTTTGAAGGTGATATAAAAGTGATGACATACCGACGAAACCAACTGTTCCAAACAGTTGTTCATAATGATA
>NVRZ01000037.1 GCA_002401055.1 Bacteroidota bacterium | reverse complement strand
TATACGATCAATTATAAAATGACAGATCAAGGATTAAATATTAATACCCCATCTGGCATTTATTCAACATATAATTATCAGGGGACGGTTCACTTGGAGCCTAATTTTGACACGTGGGGGACACCTAGGTATACTAACAAATATTTCGCTGAAGGAATAGGCGTCGTGAAGGGAACATTCTTTTTCACTGGCTCCCCTAATACCATCGAGTGGAGATTAATTAAGTACAGTCTCAATTGATATTGGAATATCAGAGTTGGCATTACAGAATCTGGAGCTATCACCCAAGAATCTAATCCGCATAAATAAACCGCAAAACTCCCGAAAGTCCCACCTTCTGTTTTTTGTTCACAAAGAACTTGATAAATGTACCTCGAACGAAGTACAGATAGGAGCCCTTCCAGATTGTTGAAACATAATTGATGAATACGATTTTGAACCTTTCGGTTGAAGTCAAAGGCTCAAAAAATTCCTTAAAAAAACTCATCTCCTTCTGCAATTTATCTTTATGATATTTTTTTAATAAACTCTCCGAAGCGATTAAATCTTGATCATATTCCGAATATTCCTCAATCCCATTCAGATCAGTTTGATTTTGAGCATATACAAACAATGCATTGGCCATTTTCTCAAATTCGTCATATTTCACAAGTAGGTTTGCGCTGAATCTCTTTTGATCCTGGCAAGTTAGAAGGCCAATTGCACTTTTTATAAAGAAGTGCTTTCTGGAAAGATCACAAAATGTGTATTGATTATTGCTCTTTACCTCTCTTGCCCAAACCCTGAACAATTGCTGAACACTCCTGTTCAACTTTGAAAATTTCTTGAGTATTTCTGCATACTCTTTTATGAACTCAAAATCTTTAAAGAGCCCGTTCTTAAAGGTATGCGCATACAAGCTCCAGTAGTATGTTGTATCCCACAAGAATTTGGCCGAGCTCACATGGGTATTTCCAAAAATTGCATAGCTCTCCCTGAAGTATGATATCTGATCCTGATACAGAACTTTCAATAGGGTATCGTTGAGCAGATCAACATTTTCCTCTTTCAAATTGCCATCAAAATCAGCCTTTATTAGGTTTAAAGTGAACGTATTGGTGATCGCGATCAAATCTGAACCAGGACTGTAAAACGGATCCGAAAAAACACCTGCCTCACCCACGCATGTCCAGCGGTTTTTGGAAAACACTTGTGCAGAGCTGTAGCTGTATTTCTTGATTTTCCTGAAATCCAAAGGCGGCTTGTTTTCAATGTGCTTTGCCAATACAGTTTCGTGTTTCATTAGCCATTCCAGCGCCTTCTCGTGCGACGTAGCATAACTTTCAAATGGGTGAATATTCTCGTCAACAACAATACCTATGCTGGTGTTTCCAGAAGATAGAGGAATCAGCCAAACCCAGTAGCCTTGTCCCATCAAATGATTGGTAGAATAATATCTGTCTTCCAGATTGCGCTTGTGCCAAGCCTTATTAGATTTTGGAACGAGGTCATTCACGCTGATCTTACCCTCCAAGCGAAACCAAGCTGAGCTGGCAGCATGTCCATTATCCCTTTGGAGATTGAATTTTCTTTGCAAAAAACGCCTCCGCCCCATGGCATCTACCACCCATTGAGCCGTGATAGTATTCGTTTCATCTCCTTTTGCAAATTGAATTGTATGAGGATTCTCGGATTCAGATATAGAAATTTCAGCAATTGACGCCCCTTCTTCCAATTTTACTCCTGCATCCACAACAAACTTTCTAAGATCATTCTCCAACGATCCACGATCGAGTTGATAGGTAGGAACTGGTGAAAACGTACTTGCTCCCAATTCTGGCCTATCCTCGAAGGCGCCAGTGCCATCTCCATAGAAATAACGCAATCCAAGCTTGGGGTACTGATTTTCGTTCAAGTACTCTCTCAATCCTAAAACCTCACTCAAGTAATGTGCTCCAATCTCAACTGTTGATTCACCTACTTTATGCGCTGCATCAGGCAATGGCCGCATTGCTTTCTCAATAACTACAACAGATAGATTGGGCAATTCTCTGCTGAGTTGATAAGCTAAGGTCAACCCTGCTAACCCTCCACCGCATACGGCTACATCATAATGATCCATTTCCTAGTGAAGTTGTTTCTTAAAGCTGAAACTTTTTCGATTTTACAGCCACAAAATCTTTTAGATAGAATGGCTCAAAATACGCCATATCCTCAAATTGCTTTGCATTGAACTTTCTTTCGGCAAGAATAGCCATGTTTGAAGCCGTAGGCAGGTGGTTTTGTAAAAACTGGGCTTTGGGATTGTCCTTCAAGATTTCCTGACACTTTTCAATTGCGTCTCCGAAAAATACGATGCGATTCTCTTGAAAATGATTCTTGAGAAAGGCCTCTTCCACAACCTCTGCCTTAACTTCACCTACCTCATCGTTATTTCCATTGTAGAGGCCATAGTAGACCTCCATACGCCTCGCATCAATAACTGGGCAAAAGAGCGTGTTTTCACTTTTATCATGCTCTGTAGAAGCCCCAAGCGCCATTGCGCGCAGCGTACTAATCGCAATGAGAGGAATATTCAGTGCATAACATAGCCCTTTTGCTGTGGAAACCCCGATCCTCAATCCGGTGTAAGAGCCAGGGCCCTCACTTACAGCAATGCCCTCCAATTCATGCATTCCTACACCCGCTTTTGCAAGTACCTCCTCAATAAAGACAGTAATTTGAGATGAATGTGATTGATCTTCAGAAGATTCTCTCACGGCGATTACCTTCCCGTCCCTTGCCAGCGCAACAGAGCAGACCCGAGTGGCCGTTTCAAGACTAATCAACAGTGCCATTTCTTAAGTTGGTGAATTCGAGGCATCAAGACTAATCATCGTCGTCCTCTTTCTCTTCGATCTCTTTTCCATCCTTTAATTTCTTGGAAATAGCGGTATATGGCCCAATGATCACACGCATTCCCACTTCAACACCCGACCTAACTTCTATGTAATCGTTGTCTTGAATTCCAGTTTCAACTTTGTACATAACGGCTTTCCCGTCATCAAAAACAAAAACACATTCATAGCTCTCCTCATCATCATTTCTTGAGTCTGAGTCTGCCGAAGCGTCATCTTTCTTCTTCGTTTCGCCACTATCCCCATCTGTCTTTACATCTGAGCTGTCGGCCCTAATGGTTACGGCTTGAATGGGGATCGCGATAATCCCCTCCTGTGTTTCGGTTTGTATTTCAACCGTTGCCGACATCCCTGGTCTAAATGGAGAAACTGACGATTCTTCATCCCCCAGTAAATCTTCATAAGAGCTTTGAAGTATGCGAATCTTAACTGTAAAGTTCGTTACCTGGTCGGCTCCCACGCCATCAGTATTCGCAGAATTCGCCACCTCCGTTACTTTTCCCATAAACTTTCGGTCCAAATAGGCATCAACTTCAATGTCAGTAATATCACCAACGGAAACGCTTACAATATCATTTTCATTTACCTCAACCGAAACTTCCATCTCATTGAGATTGGCCAAGCGCATCAATTCAGTACCCGCCATCTGAGATGTTCCAACCACTCTTTCTCCTTTCTCTACCCTTAGCATATACACCGTTCCAGAAACAGGAGCAAATATCATGGTCTTGGCCAGATTATCTCTGGCCTCCTTTAGTGAAGCATTAGCACTTTTGATATTGAATTCTGCCGCTATCATGTTTTGCTTTGCCACGTCCATATTTGCTTTAATCGTTTCAAAAGTAGCGTCCGATATAACCTGCTCCTTCCACAACTTCTTGTTTCGGTTAAAGGTTGACTCTGCCTCAATGAACCTTGCGCTGGTAGTAGCCAAATTCGCCTTGCTGGTATTCAGTGCTGCATCCATCCTGTCCACAGATGACACATAGATATCTGGATTGATCTTAAGTAGCAAGTCTCCCACCTTTACTTCATCTCCCTCTTTTACGGCCAATTCGATTATCTCTCCTGATACGTCAGGGCTTATTTTTACTTCAACTTCTGGTTGGATTTTACCGTTTGCAGACACTGTTTCAACAATGGTTCTCAATTCTACCCATTCGGATTCTATACCTAACCGGTCTTTCTTTCCAAACCATTCTAGCTTCTTTCCTATTCCCACAATAATCAGCAGAGTTACTACTGTAACGAGTAGAATTTTAACTGTTTTATTCATTTATTACTCTTTAAGTTCTTTAAAATGCCAGTGATTTACCCTGGTAAAATTCTAAAATCTTTGTTTTATAGATGAAATCATACTTGGACTGAACCAGCTCTGATTTCGATTTTGCCAATTTGTTTTTTGAGTCATTGAACTCAACCACAGTCTCCATACCTGCATCAAGTCGTTGCTTAGAATAGTTAAATGCCTCCTGCAAGGAACTGACCGAAATTTTAGACGCTCTGAATTTCTTTAATGAGGCTTGGGCATCGAAAAATGCCTTTTGAATATCCTCTTTTAGTTGAAGTCGTTCCAGCTGAACATTGTATTGCTGATTCTCAAAAGCTATTTTCGCTCTGGCAATTGCCGCCTTAGTTTGAAAGCCATTGAATATAGGAATGGTTAAATAGAACCCGAGAGTCTGATTAAGATTATCCTTTATTTGATCTGAAAATGGTGTAGTTTCATAGGTGTAGTCAAAGCCTGGGAATATCACGCCATCACCTGCAATGGTATACAAAGTGTCAAAAGTCGGTGTGGCGTTCGTGATAGATTTTCGGCCATCTGAATATCCAGTTCCATAACTACCCCCAACAGATAGAGCTGGGTACAACCCGCTTCTGGCGATTGCAATATCCTTTCCCAAACCTTGCGCCTTCAAATCAGCACCAAGTATCTGTGGTTGAACCGTTAGGGCTGTTTCATAAACCTGATTTACCGTATTTAAAACTTCCAAATTATCCGGTATGTTAACAAGAGGTTTAACAATATCAAAGTCCTTTGATACATCCAAGTATAAGAGCTGCTGCAGGTTCATATAAGCCAACTCTAATTGATTGCTAGCCTTAACCAAGTTCAATTCATCCAGCGCTAATTGGGCTTGAATATCAAGCAAGCTTCCTTTTGCCAAGTTTCCTGCCTCTACCAGCTTTCTTGTTCTATTCGTCTGCTCCTCAGTAATCTTCACCTGGCTCTGCGCAATTTCAGCGATTTCCTGATTAAATAGTATTTGCAAATATCCAGCCGACACCATTAAGCTCACATCATTTACGGTTTTCGCCAGATCATAGCTGCTCGCCTCCAGATTATACTTGTTTCTCTTAATGGTATTGATGGCTTTAAACCCTTCAAACAGCATTACGCTTCCGTTAAGGCTAAAGTTGCTTGATTGAAGTCGTTCAGTAACGAATGAATTCGTAAATGGGTCAACAGTCCGGCCAAAGTTGTAGTTATGGCCCATCCTCGCATTGATGCTTGGGAGGGTATTTGCCTTGCTTTGTCGCAAATTTTCGCGGGCCAAATCGATGCCCAGCTTACTTTGCTTGATTTGAATATTGTTGGTCTTGGCATGCTCAATACACTTTTGCAAGGACCAGTTTCCACTTTCCTGAGCAGTGGACGTTCCAACCCAGCAAATCAGTAAAATGAGCATGGCTATGATAAGGCGTCTCATCTTTTAAAGTCCTGTGATTAAAATATCAACTCTGCGGTTTGCCAATTCTTGAATTTCATTGGCTGGCTGAGGATGGATCATTTCTTTGTTGCCATATCCTTTAAAAACGAGCCTGGCTGCCTTGACATTATTTTTGATCAGATAGAGATAAACTGATTTTGCTCTCGATTCCGAAACTTCCTTTACCTCTTTGCTATTCTTCATGTTCGGAGCATTTACATGGCCCTGAACTTCAATTGTAACGGTTTTATTGTGATGCATGAAGCTCACTAAATTATCAAGAGAAGCCATCGAAGAATTGAGAAGCTTAGAGCTATTCTCTTTAAAATTTATGTTTTGGAGTGTCAGTTTTTCGCCAACCACAACTTTGGTAAGCTTGGCGACCATCTTCAAACTATTTTTTACTTTATTTCCATTTAAGTGTCTGGAAAAGAAAAAGTAGCCTTTCGCATTGCAGTTTATCTCATAACTCGTTCCGGCTTCCAACTTAATCTTATACTTTGCGCTATCTGATAAGGAATGCAGTACCTCGTCCTTTTGATTTTTATCGTCGCTAATAATTAAAACTTCGACGTCAGCCACAACAGGTTTCCTTGATGTTTTATCAACAGCAGAAAATTTTAAAGTTACTTTTGGTTTTGGGTATCCAGCATAGTGCATATGCAACTTATGCCCCTTTCCCTCTTTAGAATAATTGTCTACCACCAAATAGAATTTTTCTCCTTTTTGCACATAAATTGATTTACTAAAAGGATCTCCGGGTCCTGATTGAACATATTCTCTTTCAGCTTCCCTGGCAAGCCCTGTTACCCCTCTATGGTCAGCACGGTTTTTGGCCATGTTCGTCCTTGCGGGTCTTATTTCACGCCTTCTAATCTTGTCACAGAAATCCTCTGACCCATCGTGCTTAAATAGCAAAAAGTCAAAATCATCAATTGAATCCATGGCGATAATGTCTAAAGAGAGTTCTGTTGAATAAATTGCCTCAAAAGTGTACCACAGGGTATTGTGCTCCCTTTCGAACAAGAACATGTCCTTCATTTGATTTTTCTGTATCTCAAGGCTCTGGCCATGGCCCTCTGGAGGAACGGTAGGGCCGAACATAGAGTCAGTCATCACTATTGCACCTGTGCAGTCAGCGTTTTTCTCCTGTGGAAAGTACATCTTCTGAGAAAAACTGACGGTGCAACAGCAGAACGTGATTACTAATGTGAGGAGATGCTTATTCATCTAGGGCAGTAAAGAATCAAATCTAAGAAATTTTGTCCTTGCTTTTCTGATCTGGCTCGTATAATTGATTTATCAAGTTGTATCTCAAAAAGCAAGATGAGAGCAGAATAAAGAACGGCTTAGCCTCGATTAGTTGCCATAATTTAAATTCGGCGACAACCATTTCTCCATTTCTTCGAGACCCATATCCTTACGATTGGCATAATCTTCAAGCTGGTCCTTGCTGATTTTCCCGAGGCCAAAGTATTTTGAATCTGGGTTACCATAATACATCCCACTCACGGAAGCGGCAGGGTACATGGCGTAGCTCTCTGTCAACGTTACCCCCGTTGCTTCCTCTGCATTGAGCAAATCGAATAGAATCCGCTTTTCCGTGTGATCAGGACAAGCAGGGTACCCCGGTGCAGGTCTAATACCTCTGTACTTTTCCTTTATCAATTCATCATTGCTGAGTGGTTCATCCTTGGCGTATCCCCAAAATTCTGTTCTAAATTTTTTATGCATTAGCTCTGCAAATGCCTCGGCTAACCTATCGGCAAGTGCTTTCAACATGATGCTGTTATAAACATCGTTGTCGTCTTCAAAGCGCTTCACATGTTCTTCAATTCCGATACCCGTGGTAACGGTAAAGCCACCTATGTAATCCTTTTTGCCACCTTCTTTGGGCGCTATGAAATCTGACAAAGCAATGTTCGGTTGGCCGGCTGCCTTTTTTAACTGTTGCCTTAAGGTGTGAAAGGTTGTAATTAATTTTGAAGAATCTTCAGGGGAATAAACTTCAATGTCATCATCTATAGAGTTCGCCTCCCACACTCCATAAACTGCATTTGCCGTTAGCCATTTGTTTTCTATTACTTGGTCGAGCAGGGCGTGAGCCTCATCAAAAAGCTTGGTGGCCTCCACTCCTACCACTCCATCCTTTAAAATTGCCGGGTACTTGCCCGCCATTTCCCAAGTGGTAAAAAATGGTGTCCAGTCTATGTATTCCCTAATTTCCTCGAGGGGATAATCCTTAAACTCTTTTATCCCCAATTCTACGGGCATTTCCGTTTCAAAATTGTCCCAGTCAATCTTAAACTGATTTTCTCTGGCAGCTTCAATTGAAATATATGTTTTCGAGGATTTCTTTGCCTCATGGTGCTCCCTCAACTCCTTGTATTCAGCTGCAATTTCATTCACGAAACCGGCTTTTGCGTCTTCACTCAGTAATTTTCCAACAACTGGAACAGCTCTTGAGGCATCCAATACATGGATGGTTGGACCAGAGTAATTGGGTTCAACCTTGACAGCAGTATGAATTCTCGAAGTAGTTGCGCCACCAATAAGCAGTGGAATGTTCAGTTTCTTGCGTTCCATCTCCTTGGCAACGTCTACCATTTCATCCAGTGAAGGAGTGATGAGTCCGCTCAGCCCAATTATGTCAACGTTGTGCTTTTCAGCTTCCTCCAAAATCTTCTGACTCGGCACCATCACGCCAATGTCAATGATGTCGTAATTATTGCACCCCAATACCACGCCGACAATATTCTTTCCGATGTCATGTACGTCTCCCTTTACCGTAGCCATCAGGATTCTCCCATTGGTGGCTCCTTCTGCCTTCTCGGCCTCCAGATATGGCAGAAGATATGCTACCGATTTTTTCATAACCCGTGCGCTTTTAACCACCTGGGGTAAAAACATCTTGCCTGCACCAAATAGATCTCCAACGACATTCATCCCATCCATCAGTGGACCTTCAATTACCTCCAGCGTCTTGTCGAATTGTTTCCGTGCCTCCTCTGTGTCGGCTTCTATGTATTCGGTAATCCCCTTAATAAGTGCGTAGGAAAGCCTTTTATTTACACTTTCTTTCCTCCAAGACTCATCTTTCTCGACCTTTTCACCAGTGCTAACTACCGATTCGGCAAATTCCAAGAGTCTTTCAGTCGAGTCCTCTCGTCTATTCAAGAGCACATCTTCAACGTGGTCCAATAAATCTTTTGGGATGTTGTCGTATACTTCAAGCATAGCCGGATTCACGATACCCATGTCCATTCCTTCGTTGATCGCGTGATACAGAAATGCAGAGTGCATTGCCTCTCGTACCACATTATTTCCACGAAATGAAAAGGAAACATTACTCACCCCTCCGCTTACATGAGCACCTGGAAGATTCTCGCGAATCCATCTGGTAGCAAGGAAAAAGTCCATGGCATTGTTGTTGTGCTCCTCCATGCCCGTTGCTACCGGAAATATATTTGGGTCAAAAATAATATCCTGAGGCGCAAACTTTACCTCATCAACAAGAAACTTGTAGGAGCGCTCACATATTTCTATTCTTCTTTCATAACTATCTGCCTGACCATCTTCATCAAACGCCATTACAATTGTTGCTGCCCCGTAACTCCTGATAAGCATGGCCTGACGTCGAAATTCTTCTTCTCCTGCTTTTAAACTTATGGAGTTTACAATGCATTTGCCCTGAACGCATTTTAAACCAGCTTCAATGATGTCCCACTTTGACGAATCAATCATTATAGGAACCTTGCAGATTTCGGGTTCAGCTGCGATTAAATTCAGGAATGTACGCATGGCATAAACGCCATCTAACATTCCCTCGTCCATATTAATGTCTATGATTTGAGCACCACCTTCAACTTGGTTAGCCGCTACAGAAAGGGCTTCCTCGTAGCTCTCTTCTTTAATCAGCCTAAGAAACTTTCTTGATCCCGTCACGTTGGTTCGCTCACCAATATTGATAAAATTCATCTCAGGAGTTACCACAAGAGGCTCGAGCCCACTAAGCTGCATAAATGGAAGATTCTTCCATTTATACTCATACTTTCCGCTATAATCTGGATGTAAACTCATTTCTGTAATTCCTTTCCTAATCCTGGATTATCCTTGAATATTACGCTGGCACTTCCTGATCAATTGCTCTTGGCTTGTATTTCGCTGCCAGTTCGGCAATTGCCTTAATATGCTCTGGAGTTGTGCCACAGCAGCCTCCGATAATGTTTATTAATCCCTCATCAAGAAACTCCTTGATTTGCTCCGCCATAAACTCTGGAGACTCATCATATTCACCAAATTCATTTGGCAAACCCGCATTTGGATGTGCACTCACAAAAAAGTTTGATTTCTTCGCCAATACCTGAAGGTATGGCCTAAGCTCCCTGGCTCCCAGTGCGCAATTCAATCCTACACTTAGCAAAGGCATGTGAGAAATTGATATTAAAAAGGCATGTGTGGTCTGGCCCGACAGTATTCTTCCACTGGCATCCGTGATTGTTCCCGAAATCATAATTGGCACCTCCACCCCTTCCTCTTCGCAAAGTCTGTTTATAGCGAATAGTGCTGCCTTGGCATTTAACGTATCCGTGATCGTCTCTACTAAGAACATATCCGAGCCACCTTTCAGTAAGCCTTGGGCCTGCTCATAATAATTCTCCTCAAGTTCTTCAAATGTGATCGATCTATATCCCGGGTCGTTTACATCAGGAGACATAGACGATAGTTTTGTTGTCGGCCCCATAGATCCAGCCACAAAACGAGGTTTTTCAGGCTCTTTTGCAGTCATTTCGTCGGCGACTTCTCTCGCTATCTTAGCAGCTTGTAAATTGATATTATAGGCTTGGTCCTCCAAGTGGTAATCAGCCTGTGCCGCCCGTGTACCTCCAAAGCTGTTTGTTTCAACAATGTCAGCACCGGCTTCGAAATACTCTCGATGAATACTTTTAATAATCTCTGGTTGGGTAATTGACAATAGGTCATTGTTACCCTTTAGCGGACTTTCATGATCCTTAAAGTGCGTTCCTCGAAAATCCTCTTCCTCCAATTTGTGCCGCTGGATCATTGTTCCCATCGCACCATCAAGAATGAGTATTCTGGTTTTTAATATGTCTGTTATAGTCTCCATTTCAACGCAAAAAAAAATCCCTTCTATCTTATCAGAAGAGATTCTAAACTTGGTTACTTAATCTTCTCTGACTCATCTATTCCTCTCGCACAAAACAAATGTCGGATTAGATTTGGCACCATTTCCTTCTCTTAGTCTGCAAGCAAACTACACTCTGGACGGTTGCCAAGGTATCAACGGGCTAAATCCCTCCACCTTTCTTGATAAGTCTTCCCATATAAATGGAATTATTATTGTTAAAGAACGATTAACGGTACAAAGTTATGGAAGTATCAGCTAAAAGCAAAAAGGAAATCAACTTATAAGACTAGATCAGAAGTGGTAGGCTTACGAAATGCGAAAGGTGCGAAATACGAAAAGCTTCCTTAAACACTAATGCTTATCCTATTGCCCTTTCGTAAATTCGCTTTTTTTCGTATTTCGTACCGGCATTCCAGATGTTTGTAATTTTACCTACCATCTATTCAAATGAAAACTCACTACTATACAGTCCTATTTGCCGCTTCAGTATTGCTTACCGCTTGTTATTCCACGCGACCTTATTATGCCTCAGAACACTCTGGGTGGGAAGCACTAGAATACCCAACAAGCAAGGACCCCATTCATACAATTTATTTACTGGGTGATGTAGGTGAAGACCCGAGTAAGTCGAGTTCCGTTCTTGGTCTTTTACAGAACCTTTTGAAGGAAACGAACAACGAAAAAAGCGTTGTTTTTCTGGGTGATAACATCTATAGCGAAGGTTTACCAGATTCAACAGATCATGAGAGGCCGAATTCTGAACTGAGAATCAATGCACAGCTGGATGCTGTTAAAGAATCTGGTGCACGTATTTATTTTGTCCCTGGAAATCATGATTGGGCAAAAGGAGACGAAGAAGGCCTAGAACAAGTTGGCAGAGAGGAACGGTATGTAGAAGCTTATTTGGGTCAGGGAAATAGCTATTTGCCAGATAATGGCTGTCCGGGTCCTCAGGAGGTAAAAGTAGATGAGAACATCTGCATAATTGCATTAGATGCACAATGGTGGCTTTACGGAGATGATAAACCAACCGGTGCTTCATCTGGCTGCATTGAAAACGAAACAGGTTTTAAAGAAAAGTTTACTGGCATACTGGATGCCAATCAAGATAAGATGATCCTGATTATTTCGCATCACCCGCTATACAGCAATGGAAACCATGGTGGGCGTTATCCTTTTGTAGAACATTTATTTCCCATGACCGCACTACACAAGGCCTTACTCATTCCATTTCCAATCATAGGTAGCATTTATCCTGCGTACCGCCATTTTATTGGAAATATTCAGGACCTTACGAATTCAACCTATAAAGAATATATCTCACTCATTGAAGGGATTCTAAAAGGAAGAAAGAACATAATTTATGCCGCTGGTCATGAGCATAATTTGCAATACAAAGAGCTGAATGGACAGCACCACCTGGTAAGTGGGTCTGGTAGCAAAACAACCTATCTAGCAAGAAACAAAAAAATTGATTTTGGCGCGTCTCAAAAAGGCTTAATGAAATTAAATTTCTATGGTAACAAAGAAGTTTGGCTTGAAACAATTTTACCGGGAAAGGATAAGAGCCCTGTTTTGATATTCAAAACCAAGCTCCGATAGACAGAAGCTTAGCTTTCTAGCTTGGCTCTTTCTTTAAGCTGGCGATACCAGAAATAACCTCCACCAAAGACCATGGCATAAGGAATGGCCATCAGATAAAGAATACCTGAATTTAATCCTGCACCGATTCCGCCTCCATGCTTCTGGTTGGACTCCACAACAGCTTTACACATAGCACATTGTGCTTCCGCATCAGTGCCAATTAGCAGAGCTGCAATTGTAATTACAAATGATAAAAAGAGAAGTTTTCGCATGTTAAAACGGGTAGTATGGCCGCATCAGCAAATATACTAAAACACCTGAAATTGCCACGTAAAGCCAAATAGGAAATGTCCATTTTGCAATGCTCTTGTGCTTACTAATTTGATTGGCAAGACCACGGTACATGGACAATAAAGCCATTGGAAGTATGGCAGTTGCTAGAATGATGTGGCTAATTAATAAGGTAAAGTAGACCGGCCTGATCCAACCCTCTCCTCCAAATGACGTGTGTCCGGTATTGTAATGATATATGATGTACGACACTAGAAAAACAGATGACAATGCAAATGCCAATATCATACAGAAGCGATGATTGATCATCTTCCCATTCTTGATAAAGTAGAATCCCGTAAGCAAGCTGGCAGCAGTTAATCCATTCAATGTGGCGTGAAATAGAGGCAAGTTTCTGACTGACTCTGCAGCTCCTGTATCAGGCAACAACATTAGAATTGCTACCACGATGGGAACAATAATAGATAGTGCTATAATAACGTAGGTGGCGCGCTTATCTCGCGCGTGTGACTGTTCCATTCCCTATTGATTAACGCTTTTTAGACATCACATAATCTGTTAGCAGCTTTCTTATGTCTTCAATCAATTTGTCTACTTGCTCAGAATTGGTTCCGTCATAAAAGCCACGAATGTGCTTTTCTTTGTCAATAAGCATCAGCATTGGACTATGTATAAAGTCTTCTGGCCCTCCATCGCCATCCTCAACAGGTACAAAATATCCCCTTCTCGCAATCTCGTACAGCTCAGCTTTGTTTCCGGTTACAAAATGCCAGTTGCTCTCATCCGTATTTTTATCTATTTGATATGCTTTTAAAACCTCCAAAGAATCCGTTTCTGGATCAACGGTATGAGAAAGGAAGGCCAATTCTTTAACACCTTCGAAATGCTGTTGCACTCTGAGCATTTCGCTGGTCATGATAGGGCAAATGGATTGACAACTGGTAAAGAAAAAGTCTGCGACATATACTTTTGAATCAAAAGAGGCTCCGTTTACAGTATTGCCATTTTGATCTGTAAAGCTAAAATCTGGTATACTGTGGTAAACTGTGTCAATTACCTCTTCCCCATCCACCATTGTCTTCTCAACGTCCTTTGGCCCATAGTAATTTAGGGAGGTGTAGTTCATGCCCGATGTTACAAACATAAAATAAAAGGTTGCAGGAGCAATCAGTAGAGCAGCAAGAATAGAAAATTTTAAAAGGGAAGAACTGTTTTTTTCCATTGAAGAATCCTTATCCCAAGACCCACCCAATATCGAAAATGAAGTTTGCCTCAGAAATCGCTATGAATAGAAGATATGCGATAAAGAAACAATAAGGGATGAGGATTATTTTTTTGAGATACGACATCTCATCGCCCAGATGCATAAATATCATAACAATATAACCTGCTTTGACAACTGTGAGGAAAATGAATGTATACATCAACATATCTTTATACGCCGCAACCCCAGCGAACATAAAACCCATTCCAACTTCAAAAATCGTAACTGCCAACAAAATCCAAAACACCTTCCACAGTCTTTTTCTAATGACCTTTCCCTCCTCATCGGTGTGAGATATATCTAAGGAGTATTCTATGATGTCGTCTCTTTCCATTTTTTAGCTCTTTAAATAGTTTAAACTAAGTAGAAGAATGTAAATACAAAGACCCATACCAAATCCACAAAGTGCCAATACAATCCAGTTTTTTCGACCATTTCATAATGCCCTGTTTTATCCATGTGCCCTTTCATCACCTTGATCAGAATAATAATATTAATAACGACACCTGAGAAGACGTGAAAGCCATGAAATCCCGTAATAAAGAAAAAGAAGTCGCCAAAAAGTACGTTTCCATACTCATTGTGATGCAGGTTTGCCCCATGAACTACCTGAGTTACCCACTCCCCATCAACAATAATATCTTTAATCGCTCCTGCTTCTGTACCATGAATAAAGTGCGCCCACTCCCATACCTGTGAGAAGAGAAAGAAAAACCCACCTACAATGGTTAACGCTAACCAAATCTGAACTTCTTTTTTGTTTCTTCTATGGCCTGCCTCAACAGCCAAAACCATGGTTACAGAACTTAAAATCAAGATGAACGTCATTAGTCCTACGTAAAGCAAAGGAACGTGTGCGTCACCCATAAAAGGGAAATGCACAAATACATCATTGGCTGAAGGCCAGGTATCAGAAAATTTATGGCGCATAAAGCCATAGGAGCATAATAGCCCACTAAAGGTAAGCGCATCTGATATGAGGAAAAACCATATCATCAGCTTTCCATAACTCACATTAAAAGGCGATCTGCCTCCTCCCCAAAGGGTTTTTTGATCTAATACTTCAGTATTATGCGACATATGCGGCAGGATTAGGTTGTGCAAGTTTAATCACTTTATTAAATAATTTCAAGGTTGTTGGCGATTTTTAGATTAACAATGTGGTTTTCCCCTTGAATTTCTACTTAATAAACATTAAAAAGAGATACAAATAAATCCATAATCCATCGAGAAAGTGCCAATAAGTCGCGCAAATCTCCAATCCTACGCTGTCTTTTGAATTATATTTCATTCTCAAAGCATTTATTAATACCACAAGCATTGCGAGCAAGCCTCCTCCTAAATGAGCTACGTGCACTCCTGTTAACACATATAAAAATGCACTCGACGTATTAAAGGTGTTGAACATTCTGGAGTCAATAGGATCCTTAAATGTACTGTCAGTCGGCATATAAAAATCTTTCCCGTTATACACCAATGACTTGCCATTGTACACAATCGTGTAATCCGCTCCATAAACTCCTTTTATATCTACAAGGTTTCCAACAAAAAAATGGCCCTCATCAACTAACTGGGACCAACCCATGTATTGAGATCCTACAAATCCCAACCCCAGAAGGAATGTTCCAAATACAGCCAGTTTAACCTTTCCGTACTGATTGGATTTAGCCGCCTTAACGGCCATTGCTATTGTTACGCTGCTCAGCAATATAAGTACAGTGCTGATCATAAACATCTCTGGCAAATCAAAATTAACCCAAAAATTATCTGCTTTTGTTACTATATAACCACTGGTCAATCCACCGAAGAGCATAACAATACTCACCAGTGCTACCCACATCAATGGCTTTAATCTTCTGCCCTTATCATCGTACGCATCTGCGGCTGTCTCTTCCATAAATTATAGTTTATCTAGTATCAACGCAATTTGAACTACCGGCAAATATACGAACGAGGCCAGCATGAGTCTTCTAGAATCTTTTATTTCAAGTGACCTATATAGTTTATGCGATAACGCGAGAAACCATACGCCCATAATAATGATTACAACAGCGGCAATATTTCCGGACATTTTAAAAACGATTGGCAGCAAGCTGATGGGTAGTAAGCCAATCGAATAAACAAGCACTTGGAATGCACTCGCCTTGTTTCTTCCGCCAAGAGAAGGCAACATTTTAAAACCCGCCTTTTTGTAATCGTCGTCCAAAACCCAGGCTATTGCCCAGAAATGTGGAAACTGCCACATAAATTGTATTGAAAAGAGAATAAGACCGCCTATTCCAATTGAATCAGTAGCTGCTGCCCATCCAAGAAGAGGAGGAATAGCACCAGGAAACGCCCCAACCAGAACCGAAAAGGGCGTTATCCTCTTGAGAGGAGTGTAGGCTAAAGTGTAAGAAAGCAATGCCAAGAGCCCAAGCAAACAAGAAAGCGGATTGACAAAAACATAAAGCATCACCAGCCCTACAAGACCCAAAACCGTTGCAAAAACATAGGATTCAATCAGGCTCATCCTGTTGTCTGGTAGAGGCCTTTTAGCAGTGCGGTCCATTAAGGCATCAAGATCTCTTTCAATAATTTGATTAAAACCGTTTGAGGCGCATGTTACCAGAAAGCCACTTGCTATTAGTATCCATAGTTTGTTCCAATCAACCGGAACAGGAGCTAGCATGAAGCCCGCAAATGCAGAAAATACTACGATTGAGGCAAGGCGGAGCTTAACAAATTGGGCGTAGTCTTTTAATTTGTTGGACAAATACTCCATTGTAAAATATGTGCTTGAAGAAATTGAATTACTTGTGATCACGAATCCGGATTACACCTGAAAAACGCGATGCAATTTTACCAATTATTTCGCAGATTGGGAAATTAAAAATCATGGTAAATATTGGAGAGCGAGGTGCTTAATCCCAGGTAAATAAAGTTGATTTGGGTGGTTACTCCTTGCGTCCTCAGCAAGCGATTTGAAACACCAGCCTCAAGCCTTAAGTTTAATTCTGGCAATAATATATATGCGAACCTTAAGTCTATATATGATATGTGGTTTTGATCCCCCTGCGCAACTTCGTTCTCATATTCCCTGGACCTCGTGGTTTGGTAATCAAGGAATATATCGCCACCCCAATTAGATCCATTGCTGTCTACTCCCTTTAAGGCGTAGCTAAACTTTCCTTCGACCAGGAAACTGCCACGCTGAAATTTTAAAAACGAAACAGATTCATAAAAGTTCGCTCCCAATGGATGTGCCAGTGCCTGGTTATAATGAGAATAGTTCTGACTGGATAAGCCATGAGAGTATGTAAATGGCCTTACGTAATTGAATTCAGTTTGAAGCGATAATCCCCTTAATTTGAACAGATTGTAACTCTTAAATCCAATCTGAAAGCCATGTTTATTTGCCCACCAGCCGCTCTGCGCTTTTAATTCCCTCAATAAGAACTCATCGAGGATCAGCTGTCCATAAAGCTGCTGGTTTTTCAAGAATCTAATTGATAGGTTTAACCCAATTAGCGCATTATCCGAAGAGCCTTGCGCAAACTCAACTGGACGGTAAAAAATAATTGGGTTTAGATAGTTAACATCATATCCCCGCGTACCTGAGCTATCAGTGCCCTGCCAAACAATCGACTCAAACAGACCTAATGTTACTCCTTTGGTAATGTTCCAGCTTAAATAGTGGAATGTGGCGTATTTTCTGGTAAATCTTGTTGGAACACCTGCCGATTCATGTACATCATTCATGACCGTATACAGATTTACATATTTGAGCTTCCAAATTTTCGTGGATATCTTTAAAAAAGGATAGTTATCAGTGTTGTCCGACAAAAGGAGTGACCGGTATCCATTTCCGAAGAAATTCTTTCCCTGGCCTAATTGAAAATTGAATATCTCATCAGGTGAATAAGATATATAGCCTGAATAATTACTGTAGAAATAGCCCTCTTTGCTTGCATGTGCATAGCCCTTTCCAGGCACAACCTCATTTCTGACAATTGCAGAATCGACATATGGTAAAAACGCAGCATTGCCCGTTTGATATGAGGCGGAAATTGCTAACTTTTCGCCAAAGCTAGCCGTAAGTATTGCACCCAGTTCCGAGCCCGATATACTCCTTGAAGAGGCGACATCATAGCCGCTGGTGAGCGAAAATAATGGGCCTGCAACAATTCTAAATTTCTTAGCCAGATTAAAGTCTTCTGGAGAACTATACTGTTTTCGATGCCGGGCAGGAAAGCAAATCTTGTAGCTAGAGTCGGTATTTGAAATTGAATAGAGAGATCTTGCTCTGTAGAATATCGAATCAAGACTCATTAACTCATTTATCTCAGAGTATGTGTAAGGTTTGACTGCGCTATGTGCCGTAAAATCGTTTCGGTTCAATTCCGCGTCAAAAAAACTATTTACATCACGATGTAGAGGGAGATAAGAAGTTTGGCCATAGCAAGCGCCGCTTATAATCAGGAAACAGGCAATAATTCCGGATTTTGCCTTGTAATCCATTAGCAGTGGTTTAATCGTGTTTTTTCTTGACAATAAATGGTATTTGGCCAATCAGCACGGCCGATCCGCACACAATCAGCAAGGAATAGCTAGACTCCATCCCCATTGATAAAATGGCAAGACTAATAATGAGAATGTTAAATGCATAAAGTGTGATAGCACACTGCTTGTGAGACATGGTGGCACCATTTTTAGATGCCCTTTTTATGATTTCAGGAATTTCGGTATGATTTAAACCCGGGATAATGGGCGCATTCATAATG
>NVRZ01000036.1 GCA_002401055.1 Bacteroidota bacterium | reverse complement strand
AAGTATTGAAAAATATTTATTTCGTTATTACGATACTCTTATTTGCATTCACATTTTCTGACGTGAGCTGAATAAAGTACACGCCGTTCTGTAGATAACTCAAATCAACTTCATATCGAAATTTACTTACTTGAGAAATGCGCTCAGAATAGATCACTTCTCCAAGAACATTCAGTATCAGCAATTCAACGGTTCCTGTTTCATTCAGCTCAATATCAAATACTGCTTTTCCTTTCGTTGGATTTGGGTAGATATCGAACTTGGATACGCCCTCATACTCAAATACGCCTGGGTTAATAGCTTGCGGAACAGTTACACTAATAATAGTAATACAGCCGCTTGCGTCTGTCACTGTGCATGTGTAAGTTCCTGCAGGTAAGCCAGTTGCTGTTGCATTTGTTTGAGCTTGGCCATCATTCCAAAGGTAAGTGTATGGCGGGTTACCACCAGTTACTGATACAGTTGCCGAACCGTCAGAAGTCCCTAAGGATGCGCTATCAATATTCGTTACTGTAGCTACCAATGCCGATGGCCCTACAACGCTAACTGTGTCTGAAATGCTACAGCCTTGAGCATCGCTTACAGTCGCTGTAAATGAGCCAATACAGAGATTTATCGCCGTGGCATTCGTTTGCGTTCCCGGGTCATTCCAGGAATAAGTGTAAGGAGGTGTTCCGCCACTTACAGTTACTGTTGCCTGGCCATCACATACGCCGATGCAGGTAGTAGCCATACTTGTCAATGATAATGTTGTTGTACTAACACCCTCAGAAACCGTTACGGAGTCTATCGTTGTGCAACTGTTGCTATCAGTAATCAATACAGAATATGTTCCAGCTGCTAGGCCAGTTGCAACAGAATCAGTCTGTGTTCCCGGGTCATTCCATAAATAACTGAAGGGTGAAATTCCGCCGCTGGTAATAGATACGGTAGCCGTTCCATCTGTAGCGCCAGGACAACTAGAAGCTGTAGTTGTCATTGAAAGTACCGGACTTAAAGGATCGGTAATTGTGATAATGATCACGCTTTCACAACCCGCGCTATCTGTGATTGTTGCGGTGTACGTACCGTCAGAAAGTCCAGTTACAATAGCATTGGTCTGGGTTCCTGGATCATCCCATAAATAGGTGAAAGGAGCAACTCCGCCGCTATCAACGGAAACACTTGCACTACCGTTAGAATCCCCAGGACAGCTGGGGGCTAGTGCAGAGCTCGAGGTTGCAAAGCCTGTCATATCGTAAACCTCCACATCATCAATGGCAATATCGTGAAACGGTGTACCATTATTGTTGTCAACCCTGAAGCGAATCGTTATTGCATCCGGATATGGTGAAAGGTCAACCAACTTATTTTGCCATGCATCAATTTCACCTACAATAGGCGTAATTATGTCCATGTTCCATACTCCCAAATACTTTATATCCAGGTGCAATATGCTGTTAGACGCGTTTACCGTATAGCTGTGATACCAGAAACTCAACTCTGGCGTACATAAAGCGCTAATATTCATACAAGGACTTAGTAAACTCACTGAGTCGTTATCCATTCCGTCTTCCACATAAATGTAATTTCCAGATCCCGATGTATGATCTGCAGCTGGGCCAGTGTTTCCACTTACCGTAGCAATAGATCTTGGAGCCCAATCCTGGCTACCATCATTTTGATCATTTATCCAGCCGTTGTCAAGTAAGATTATTGGAGCTCCTGGTGAGCTAGATGCATCATAAGCCGAATCTGAATCAAATGTTTCCAGGTATGGAAAGGTAACATTGGGTGGTTCAGAGAGCGTAATCGTGGCCGAAACCAAGCAGCCCAGCGCATCGGTGACGGTGCCTGTAAAGTTTCCACCCGATAAACCAGTCGCATTAGCATTTGTTTGTGTACCCGGATCATCCCATGTAAAAGTATAAGGTGTGGTTCCTCCTGTTGCAAATAGCGTCCCTTCTCCATCAGCAGCACCATAGCATGAAACATCACTAGAAGTAACTGTTACAGAAGGCGCACTGGGATTGGCAACTGTTGCACTCGCAGTAGTTGTGCACCCATTGGCGTCGGTTATGGTCACGGAATAAGTACCCGCAGCTAAATTTATAGCCGTGTCTGTAACTTGAGCCAGAGAATCATCCCACAGATACGTGTATATTCCTGTTCCTCCAGAGCCAACGACTATAGCCTGACCATCATTAGCACCGCAACTCGCGGTGGTAGCCGTAGCATTTGCTGTTAGCAAGGTTGGTTCGGTCACCATTATGGTGGCTATGCTCGTGCAGCTATCACTTCCCAAAACTGTCACATTATATGACCCGGCATCCAGTCCCGTAGCAGTAGCATTTGATTGTGTTCCAGGATCGTTCCATATATAACTGTAGGGTAGCGATCCTCCGGATACTGATATTCCAGCTGAGCCATTAATTCCTCCGTTACAGCTAACCGACGTTGCAAAGCTCGAGTCAACGGAAGGCGCTCCAACGTTACTAACATTTACTGAACCACTTTGAGAACATCCATTTGAATCGGTCACCAGTACAATGTAAGTTCCTACATCCAAAGATGTTGCGGTATCGTTGGTTTGAAAGCTAGGATCATCCCATAAGAAAATAAGTGGAGTGGTTCCACCAACTACCGTTACAGATGCTGTACCATTTGTTAGTCCACAGGTTGCGTCTGTGCCTGAGGTGGTTATTGTCATTTCAGGGAAAATAGTTACTGATATAGAGTCCGTAAATACGCATCCTGAAACAGAATCTGTTACGTCAACTACGTAGGTTGTGCTACTTGTGGGTGATGCCGTAGGATTTGAATCATCCGTTGCAGATAATCCGGCAGATGGCGTCCATGTATAGGAAAACGGACCTCCAGTGTTGCAGTTGATAACGACATTATCAATAGCCCAGTTATCGCACCCGACGCAAAGAGAAAAATTTGGCTGAACCCAACGGAATAATGTTGCGCTTGTTTGCGCGCCCACTGGAACTGGTTCTGAAAAACACATCCAACCTGGACTTGCATCCCAGTCGGCTTGATCATAAAGTACAATTGTTATCCACGATGTGCCCCCATTTATAGAATATTGGAGCTCTACACTTTCATTGATATCTGCATTTTCGCACGGTGCTGTTCCAGTTCCAATTTGCATGCAAAAATCAATGGAAGTACATGAGGTAGCGTTCATTGATATAGTGGTTGCCTCTCTTGGAGCCACAGAACTGTTAAAATGAAGCGCTAGTCCGGTCATGGATCCACAATCAGTATTAGCAACGCCGTTGCTAATGCTTGACCACATGGATAGGTCTACTCCAGGATCAAAATCATCTTCCACACTTGTTATGATAACTGTTGCATCCAATTGAACCGATGTACCTGAGCAAACACTTGTGTCGCCAGGGAAAACGGTAAATGAAACATTCAGTCCAAAATTCACGCTAATAGAATCCGTCTCTAAACAACCATTTGCGTCTGAAACTTGAACAGTGTAGATACCAATAACTAACCCGTTTGCAGTTGCTGTAGCTTGGGTGCCAGGATCATTCCATAAATAAGTGTAAGGTGTTGCACCCCCAGTAACTGCTACTGAAGCGTCGCCGTTAGGAGAAATACAAGAGGTTACATCCGTTTTTGTTAGAGTGAGTACAATATTCGTAGTATCATTAATAACCGCGCCAATACTGTCCATGCAACCATTTCCATCGGTAACAATTACAGTATAATTTCCTGGCGACAAAGCAAATGCAGTATCCGTAGTTTGTGTTCCTGGATCATCCCATGAGTAAGAATACGGTATGGTGCCGCCAGTAACCGTTACCCAGGCCTTTCCATCTGGAACAGAACATGAATTGGCATCTACACTGGTCATGGAAAGAACAATAATACTTGGTTCAGTGATTGTGGTGGTTGCTGTTGCCAGGCAGTTAGCGTTATCGGTAACTGATACCGTATACGTTCCCACAGTTAATCCAACTGCTAAGGAATCAGATTGAGAAGATGGGTCATTCCATAAGTAAGTATAGGGTGATGTGCCTCCTGAAGTCGTTACATTTGCACTCCCATCATTTTCACCACTACAGCTGACATTATTGGTGCTCGATATTGAAACAGTTGGAGCACCAGGGTTGACTACAATGACAGAAGCTACGGCTGAACAGCCATTTGCAGCAGTTACAATGACCGTATATGGTCCAGCATTTAACGAGTTGGCCGTATCAGTAGTTTGCGTTCCTGGATCGTCCCACAAATACGTAAGCGGAGCTACGCCACCTACCACACTTACGGAAGCAATTCCATCAGCATTTCCGCAGCTAGCATCTACACTATCCATTGTTAAAACTATCTGAGATGAACCGGCAATTGTAATCGAGTCAATTACCGTACAGCCATTGGAAAGATCGGTGACAATAACAATGTACGTAACTGTTGAATCCGGTGCTACAGCAATGCTTTCCAAGGTATCTATTAATACGCTGTCTTGATCAATCCATTGAACCGAATATCCTCCTAACTGAAGAGGTGCAAATCTATAGGCTTCATTCGTAGCCGACCATGTAGTTGTTCCATTTCTACCTGCAACAGCCAGTGCGTCAGTACCATCAATATTTTCAATACCCATAGTGTGAATACCACCATCTGTTGGCATATTGGTAGTGTGGATTTCAATCGCATTAGTAGTCTCATATAGAAGTACTTGCGATGTTACATCATTATTAGGGGAAGGGCCGGGGAAGTGAGGTACTCCTATGAAGTTAACTACCAAGACTCTATTTGGCGCAGTTCCCACTGTAAAATATTCTATTGTACCTGCTCCACCACCTGGGTCGAGGTCACTCCATGCAAATGCAATTAAATCATTTGGATCAAATGTATTAGGTAGTGTTTGTCCAGAGCAGCAACCGTTTCCAGCCGATGCGTCGAAGGTGATATACCCATTGGAAGAAATATGAAAGTTTGTGTAGGTGTTACAGTAAAATACAAAGTCAAAGCCGATAGGTAGAACAGTACTTAATTGATCATCTGTAAGTGAAACTGCGGTTCCGGTACCAGCCATAGGAGCAAAAGATGCGGCTGCTACTGTATACGCACTGCAAACACTCGAGTTTATGTTAGACTCGAGATTGGCAGTGTCACCGTAACAAACTGCAAGAGTGTCAGCAGTTACATTCACAGAAAGTGGGGACGTGCTCGTAATGGTTGCGAATGCCGTATCATTAGAATTGTCGCCGTCACCTGGGTACATTGACCATGATGATACATTATAAGTTCCCGCCCCATAAAGATTTGCCGTTGTCGAAAATGAATATGTAACCGTGGTACCGGTATTGAAATCTATCGGTAAAACAAAATCTTCCAGGACTGTGTTTGAATTTACATCGTACACCATTGGAATGGTATCTCCCGCAAAGAGAGTATCCCCGTAATTGAGCATAGTAACCATGATAACCTGTGTACAACTGGTTCCTAAGCTGTCGATTGATACGACACTAACGTCTATAGCTGGAGGTTGAGTGATCGTAATACTCACAACTACGAAACACGTATCTGCATCAGTTACAGTAACCGTATAAGTGCCAGCAGTGAGCGTGTTGGCCAACAAACTTGTTTGCGCTAACGGATCATCCCACAAGTATGTATATGGTGTTGATCCGCCTGATGCAGAGACTATTGCAAATCCATCATTCCCACCATAGAAAGTAACGTTAGATCCGATAATAGTGGCTGATGGTGCATTTACACTGTTAATCTCAACCGAGTCTGTTACAGTACAATTGAGAGAATCGGTTACCGTTATATAATAAATTCCTGGTCCAAGGGCTGTTGCCACAGCTGTGGTTTGAGAGGCTGTATCAGTCCATAAATAGGTAAATGAACCAGTTCCGCCTGAGACAAGAACAGTGGCTTCACCATTTGGCAAGCCACATGTTGCGTCTGTACCGTTCATAAATGTTGAGATAATCAATGGTTCGTTAATTACCACTGTCGCTATAGCTTCACAACCGTTGGAATCAGAGACCGTTCCAGAATAGGTGCCAGCCGAAAGTCCAACTGCCACAGAATCTGTTTGCGATCCCGGGTCATTCCATGAATAAGTATATGGAGGTGATCCTCCTGTAGCTCCTATTTCAGCCGATCCATTACTGCCGCCAAAACAACTTACGTCTGAGGAAGTTACAATACTCACAGTAGCTGCTCCATCATCGTTAACGGATACGATATCTGACTTCGAACATCCATTTGAATCAGTTACCAATACGGTGTAAGCACCCGCAGGTACGCTAAGTGCAGAATCATTCACCTGTGATAATGAATCATCCCACAAGTAATTAATTGGCGCCACTCCACCGGCAACACTAACAAATGCAGTTCCGTCTGATGAATCACAAGTTGCGTTAACACTTCCCATTGTTAGTGTCATTTCAGGTAATACTGTAATCGTTACCGAATCTGAGACAACACAGCCATTACCGAAATTACTGACGTCGACAGTATACGTTGTTGTAACGCTGGGTGAGGCAGTTGGAGTAGGGATATTTGTCGCTGATAGTCCGGCGGCTGGAGACCAGGCATAGCCAAAGCTACCTCCGCTGCCTGTAATGCTAATTTCATCCATTGCCCAGTGGTCACAGCAATTACCGGAATGCTGAAGCTGTCTCCATTTAAATCTGGTAGCACTTGTTTGAGCAGCAATTGGAACGGCAACGCTTAGAAATGTAAAACTAGGAAACAGGTCCTGATCATAGGTGTTAATTATTAGCCAGGTTGCTCCTCCATTAATCGAATATTCAAGGACCACATCTTCGTTAATATCCGCACTTTCACAGGGAGCGCCAGTTCCATTTGCAATTTTCAAGTAGAATTCAATCGTACCGCCACCTGAAACATTTAGGTCAAAGGTGATCGCCTCCCGAACTCCATTGTCATCAAAATAGAGAGCATTTCCAGAAACTGAACCACAACTGTTACTCGCCGTAGCCACAACAGTTATCCATTGGCTCATATCAATTCCCGGATCAAAATCGTCCTGCATATCAGAACCTGTTACACCTGAGTTAAGCACAAAAGAGCTTCCAGGGCATATAGTGGTGTCTCCAGGGAAGATATTTACCGAAATAGGGTCATTTACCGTCACATTAACACTACCAATTTTCTCGCACCCTGCTGCTGATGTAACAGTAACCGAATACAAGGTTGTAGAAATAGGGGCGGCCAATGGGTTCGAAATCGTATCATCATCTAGTGTTGCGCCAGGTGCCCATAGAAAGGTATATGTTCCGGCAGGATTTGTGGATGCACTAATGCCTACACCTGCAACATCGCACATAATTGTATCCGGAGATGTTGTAAGCGTAAAATCTGCTACAACACTAATCGTAATTGTGTCAACATATTTACAAGCACCGGTAGAATCTCCTGTAACAATATAGGTAGTCGTTGAGGAAGGTAATGCCATAGGATTCGATATTGTTGAATCTGACAAACCAGACCCAGGGGACCAGGAATAAGTCGCTGAGCCTGTAGCCAAAAGTTGAATACTGTCTGTTCCGCATAGATTTATATCTGGACCAGCGTAAACTCCTTGCAATACACGTATTTCAAAAAGATAGGTTTGTCTTCCTATTATAGGACATGAGTTGTCTTCAACGGTAACAGAAAAGGTATTTAACCCAAGATCCGAATTTGTTGGAATCCATGAGAAGCTTCCCAGGACCGGATTGATTCCTGTCGTGTCAAATGTCGCTGATGGAATAACCGTTGATAGATTGGTAATGAGAAAGATCGAATCCGCTGTATCTGGGTCTACACCAGTTAAATCAAAATAAACGGGTATTCCTACACAAACTTCTATAGAATTGCTATCGAGCAAGACGCCTCCCCCTGAAAAGTTGGTGATTAGCGGACTGACAATATTGGGTTGAATATTTCCAGGACAGTCCAGTACGAGAACTTGTATATCTCTCATGATGCTTCCTATTAAAACCCCGTTTCTGTATTCCTCAACAAGAACGGTAACAATGCATGTCTGAAATGTATCAGGAGCAAGATTCAAATTTCCAGTGAGCGTATCAAATGTCACGAAGCCTGAATCCGTTGTTATTGGATAGGTTGGTGTGTAGGGAACTACATAGGCAATAGGCGTGCCACCAGCTCCCAGCGCATTGATCAGCGAATAAACGAGTGAATCTCCGTCCGCGTCATAGGCACCTAGATTATAATTTACAAGTTGCCCTTTACAGATGTATGGAACGGGAAGCGTACTAAAGTTAGGAGAGGCATTGCACAGTCCGGTGGAATTATCTAAGGTTGATTCGACGTACAGACTTTCACTTGATGCGTTTACCAGATTTGTGATAGAATTATTTCTGCAGCATAAGGCGTAGCTAAAATTCCAATCAGGGCAATTCATTGGCAGGGTAAAAGTGCCTTTATACTCCCAATGCTCAACTCCTGGGTTGGATCCTCCGGAGCAGGTACTCAAGGCTGAAGCACATAGAGGGGAAATATCCACTCCAGGGCCAGTTGCTGTTAGCAACAGGGTATTTGAAGATCCACAGGAAGCTGAATTGATGTTAATTGTTAAACTCGCAGGTGCATTGATGCCACTGCAATCCCTGTAAAGATTAACCGTAAATTCATAATCGTTGCCTCCTAAACATATATAGGTCAAGTCCATTCCCATGGCATGAGATGCATCTGATTTGTTTGAGTATAAGATACCTGAGATAAAAAGTATTCCTATCAGAGCGATTCTTGCGTTGGCTTTTTGTAACATATCCAATATGTTTGTTAGCTTATTTTAAACGGTTGATTTGTTGCGAATTCCTGAAAAAAGGAATGTAAATTTAGCTAATTTTAAGGTGTATTCAAAACGAAATATCCCGATGAACAGACTACTTTGTCAATTGATTTTAGCGTTGTTTGTTGTTACAGCACTTCATGCCCAAAATCCCATCTTATCAGATAGTGTTAATATCATTTTGTTGATGAATGAACAGGAGAAATGCTGGAACGATGGGGATATTGACTGTTTTATGGAGACTTATTGGAAGTCTGATTCTCTGAAATTTATTGGGAAATCGGGAGTGACTTACGGATGGGTGAATACAAGGAATAATTACAAAAAAAAGTACCCGGATAAATCGCACATGGGAGTGCTTAGTTTTGAAATTGTAAGCGTTCAGATGTTGTCGAGTACTACTGCTTTTGTAATTGGTCGCTGGGACCTAAAGCGAGAGATGGGTAACGTAGGTGGTTACTTTTCTCTTATTTGGAGAAAGATTGATGAACAATGGGTGATCGTTAGTGATCACACGAGTTAGTTACTTGATGTAACTAAAATCATGGTTGTTCTTGATCTTTTTCAAAGATTCAAAAATCAGGCGAATCACATTTTCCACATCTTCTTTGTGTATTGATTCCACTGTTGTGTGCATATACCTAAGCGGTAAGGAAATCAGTGCTGATGGAACACCTCCGGTCGAATAAGCAAAGGCATCCGTATCAGTTCCAGTTACTCTGGATGCTGCGTCTCGTTGAAAAGGTATCTTATTCTTCTCCGCTGCGTCAATAATGAGATTGAGCAGGTTGTTGTGAACCGCTGGTCCGTAGGTGAGAACTGGGCCTTTTCCACATTGCGTATCCCCTTTCTCTTGCTGAGAAATCATTGGAGTGTGTGTATCGTGTGTTACGTCCGTGATGATTGCAGCGTTGGGTTTAATTCGATCAACAATCATTTCAGCTCCACGCAATCCAACTTCTTCCTGAACAGAGTTCGTGATGTACAAGCCAAATGGAAGCTTGGTCTTGGTTTCTTTAAGAAGACGGGCTACCTCTGCGATCATGAAACCGCCTGCTCGGTTGTCCATGGCCCTGCCTACGTAGTATTTTTTGTTTAGAATCATGAATTCATCTTCGTACGTAACAACACAACCTACGTGAATACCCAGCTTCTCAACTTCCTTTTTGTCCTTACAGCCACAGTCCAAAAAGATGTTCTTGATTTTTGGGCTTTCTTCCTTGCTTAAATTTCGCAGGTGAATAGCCGGCCATCCAAAAACAGCCTTTACCATTCCTTTTTTCGTGTGAATATTAACTCGTTTTGATGGCGCAATCTGATGATCAGACCCACCATTGCGTACCAAATAGATGAACCCTTTGTCGCTGATGTAATGTACGAACCAGGAAATTTCGTCGGCGTGCGCCTCAATAACCACCTTGTATTTCGCATCTGGATTGATTACTGCTACCGCAGTTCCATATGTGTCGGTGAAGTAGGTATCAACATATGGTTTAATATATTCCAGCCACAGTTTTTGGCCTTCAGCTTCAAAACCAGTTGGGGAAGGATTATTGATGTAGTTTCGGAAAAAGTCTAAAGACTTGTCAGTTATAATAGATTTTTTGGCCATAATTTTAATCTTTTTTGACGCTTATTGAAAGCAGCTCCACAAAATGCAGGGTTTCAGTTTTTTATCAGAATAGTGTTAAATTAATCAGAGGTGCCTATCTTTGCACTTCAGCTACATTTACCTTTGCAAATGCTCCGGACAAATGTAGTAAATGCATTTAAACCGCTATTATATTATGGCAAAGTTTGGAAAGTGGATTGGTGGAGGCTTGGGGTGGACTTTTGGCGGGCCTATTGGGGCAATACTTGGTTTTGCTATAGGCTCAATGTTCGACAATGCTAAAGTGATTCAAACTCAGGGCGGATCCGCATATGGCTCACAGACTAGGGCTGGAGACTTTGGAGTGAGCTTACTAATTTTGTCTGCGGCTGTAATGAAGGCAGATGGAAAAGTTCTCAAATCAGAACTGAACTACTTAAAACAGTTTTTTACACAACAGTTTGGTGCTGCGGATACGGCTGAAAAGATGAGGCTGTTTAAAGAAATTTTGAAGCAGCAAGTTGATATACAACAAGTTTGTATTCAGATCCGGGATCACATGACATTGCATTCAAGGCTGCAATTAATTCACTTCTTGTTTGGCATTTCAAAGGCAGATGGACATGTAGATAAGAGTGAGGTGAATCAGATTGAACTTATTGCAAAATACATGGGAATTGGTGCAAGCGAATTTTTATCAATTAAGGCCATGTTTTACAAAGATGCTAATGCTGCCTACCAAATACTTGAATTAAATGAAAATTCTTCTGATACAGAATTAAAGAAGGCGTACCGAAAGATGGCGGTTAAATACCATCCGGACAAGCTCACCCATTTAGGTCCTGAATTCCAGAAGGCAGCAAAAGAAAAGTTTCAAAAAGTTAATGAAGCATACGAGACGATTAAAAAGGAACGAAATATCAGATGAGAATAAAATTGAATATAATATTCTACGCTTCACTATTGGTGAGCTTGTTTTTGATCGGCGATGCCTACGCAAAAATACCGGTGGACAGTGCCGGTACCAGAAAGCATGACGCGATACTTAACAGCGACGTTTCAGTTGAATTGCCTTTGGTGGTTATTGAAGATATTCCGTCAAGTATTACATTGACATTTAAAGATCCTGATCATTTAAAACTCGTTAAAGAGGATAACCGAATTATAATGCTCGTTAATAGTTCGCCTGTTACTATTGAATTTGATAGAGGTATTGGGGTTTTTGAACACTATTTTACCGATGGTGAGTCGTTGAAGGTGGAATACGGGGATTTTGTATACGAGAGTACCATTAAACCAATTCCACTATGGCTTTCAATCTTGCCTCCACTTATTGCAATAGTAATGGCTCTTATTTTTAAGGAGGTCATTACCTCTCTGTTTATTGGGATATTTTTTGGAGGTGCATTAATTGGTGTTTACCGAGAGGGGTTTGTTGGTATTTTTACTGGACTTCTCTCCGTTATAGATACTTATGTGGTTGAATCGCTAAATAATTGGGATCACTTATCTGTTATTATATTTTCAATGATGATTGGTGCCATTGTAAGTATAATCTCCAGAAATGGTGGAATGCTTGGAGTGGTCGACCATATATCCAAGTATGCGAAGGATGCCAGAACTGGGCAATTGGCAACCTGGATGTTGGGAATAGTAATATTCTTTGATGACTATGCCAATACATTGGTAGTAGGTAATACAATGCGGCCTGTTACCGATAAGCTCAAAATATCCCGAGAGAAGCTTAGTTATATCGTGGATTCCACCGCAGCCCCAGTTGCTGCAATTGCATTTGTTACTACATGGATTGGTTTCGAACTGGGATACATAGAATCCGCAGTTGAGAATATTGGAATTCAGGAGGGAGCTTACTCTGTATTTATCAACTCTTTACAATACTCATTCTATCCCATTTTCACCTTGTGCTTTATGCTTATGCTGATATATCAGGACAAAGACTTTGGCCCGATGTTTAAAGCGGAAGTTCAGGCAAGAAATGATGAAATCACTGCGGGTGCTAAGGCATTAAATGCTGGTAAAAATACGCAGGATCCACAGGAGATGAGCGACATTGAACCTATTGAAGGTGCAAAGCACAGATGGTATAACGCCGTAATTCCAATTGCAATTGTAATAATCGGAACCATGATAGGATTGGTTTATACTGGAATCCAAAGTTTGGAATGGACGGATGCGATTGCAAACATGGGTGTATCTCAAAAACTCTCTTTAATAATAGGGGCATCAAATTCATATTTCGCTCTTCTGTGGGCATCATTGGTTGGATTGCTGGTGGCTATATTGCTAACCATTGGCCAAAAAATTATGTCACTAGCAGAAGCTGTTGATTCTGCGATGAAAGGATTTAAAAGCATGTTTGCAGCAATTATGATTTTGATTTTGTCGTGGTCATTGGCATTGGTAACCGAGCAGTTGCACACTGCGGATTTTATAACTGGAACCATGTTGTCAGGTGGAATTACGCCAATATTTATTCCGGCAATTACATTTGTCTTGGCCGCCTTGATTGCGTTTTCAACGGGTTCCTCCTGGGGAGCCATGGCTATCTTATACCCTCTCATGCTTCCGGCTGCATGGCAAGTGTGTAGTGTTAGTGGTTTGGATCATGAAACTTCCATGGGTATATTCTATAACGTTGTATCTTGTGTGTTGGCAGGTGCTGTATTAGGAGATCATTGCTCACCTATATCAGACACCACGATTCTAAGTTCATTGGCAACCAAGTGTAATCATATTGAACATGTTAGAACTCAGCTTCCATATGCGATGGTTGTAGGTAGTACGGCTATAGTTTTTGGTACGATTCCGGCTGCAATTGGAGCATCCCCGCTGATTACCTTCCCGGTAGGATTAATTGTACTTTACCTGATAGTAAAATTTATTGGTGAAAAGGTAACCGGTGCTGAACCGCCTGTAATTTGACAGTATGAAGAGAATCCAGGAAATATTGGAATATAAGTTGGTAGATCTAGACAACTTTTCGCTAACGGCTTATCATATCATTTTGATTGTTGCGCTGGTATTTATGGTGCGAACGGCTCTATGGGCAATAAAGAAGTTTTTTTATCAGGAAAGGCTAAAGCAGAGAGTAGGCGAGGGGCGTCTTCATGGATTTTTCCAGATAGTAAAGTATATTATTATTGTGATCGCTGTTGTAATCGGGCTAGAGAGTATCGGCGTCAAGGTTACCTTTCTGTTAGCGGGATCTGCTGCGCTTTTGGTTGGCTTGGGTTTTGGACTTCAGCAAATATTCAATGACTTCATTTCTGGAATAATTCTCTTGTTTGATGGTACCATTAAAGTGGGGGAGGTAATAGAAATTGAAGGAATCGTTGGTAGGGTAGAGAGTATTGGTTTGAGAACTTCAGAGATTGAGACCAGAGATAATATAATAATGATTATCCCGAACTCCTTCTTCACGTCTCAAAAGGTAATTAACTGGAGCCACAACAGACAGTTTACAAGATTCCGAATATCTATCGGAGTTGCTTATGGTTCTGATACAGCTTTGGTGAAAAAAGTATTGCTTGAATGTGCTGACGAGCACAAGTATGTTGCCAAAAAGCCAGATGCCAGCGTGCGTTTTATTGATTTTGGCGATTCTGCCCTAATGTTTGAGCTGCTTTTTTATAGTGAGAATATGTTTAGAATAGAAAGAGTGAAGAGCGATGTTAGGTTCTTGGTGGACATGAAATTTAAGGAGAATGGCATACACATCCCATTTCCACAACGTGATCTTCATATTAAGGCAGAACAACTACCACAGAGTTTCAGCCCAGATTCAAAAGCGTAGATAGCAAAGACAGGGATAATTATTCACTGGCCTCCTGTTTTGGAATGAACAAGGATTTGATGAGGGTTTCGATGTCGTCAAAATATCGTTCATCTAAGGTGTAAGCTGTTACCTGCAAGAGAAGTGAACCGTTTTCTTCGCCAAGGAGCTTTATTTTTGGTTCCCTTTTTAAAGATACCCAATGGCTGTTGAGAACCTCGATTCTTATGATCTTTTGATATTCGTTAAAAGGCTTTGTCTTGGGTACTTCAATTTCAAATGAACAGCTCATAACCGATTCCGTTGGCTGAGATCGAACAATCATTTCCTGATTGAGGAGATGGTAAGCGATGTTAACAGTTTCGCCTTTTTCAGTTTCAATTTCCAAAGACCTGAATCCAAAGGATTTAATCTTTCCTTCAATGTCTTTCACTCTAATCCAGCCATTTACCATATAAGATCCATCCATCTTGGTGAGAAGTCCTGTAATCAAATCTCTTACAATGGTCCAGGAGATACCAATTATGGTGATAATCAAAACCATTGCAAAGATTCGCGTGTACCATGGGTCTTTTAGTGCGATTAGCTCAATGCTCCAGAAGCCAAATATCAGCCAGGCAATTGTTTTTCCGTTTAGAAATACGTCATTGAGCCTTTTGGAGTATGTCTTTTCTGCCGCCAAGAATTTTATTCCATTCTTAAGTATGGCGAACAATAATCCTAAGAGCGTGCCAAAGAATAGAATTTTCAAAATTGTTAAAGGAAGGCCAGATATTTCCATAGGCTAGTTATTCTTGCAATATCAAAATTACTAAAAACAAGAGTTTATGCACTTGGGCACAAAGATCAGTGCCGCCAGTAGAGCTGAACCGGATGCAGCAATAAGAACACCACCAGCCGCCATATCCTTGATCCTTTTTATCCTTTCATCATGTTCGGGAGAAACTACATCTGAAAGCAGTTCAATTGAACTATTAAAGATTTCTGCCATCAAAACAATAGCAATTGCCCCAATGAGGAGACACCACTCTATAACTGATACGTCAAAATAAAAGCCAAATAGAATAACCAGAAGAGCAGCAACAAGTTCGATTTTCGCATTCGTCTGGCTCTTGAAGAATACGGCAATTCCGTTAAGTGCGTTCTGGAAGCTAGCTATTCTGCTCTGGCTGCTCACGATGTTTTAATGCGTTGTCTAATCGCTAGCATCGATCCAATTATAAGAAAAATACAGCCCATCCAAAGAATATTGATAAAGGGAAAGATGATGGCTTTCATTACCACAAAGTCTTTCTTATTCCCTTGCCTCTCATATAAATGAATTTCAATTTTACCTGATTCAGGCTCTATCTTTGTGAAGAGAAACTTAAGGCCAAGATCAGGAATAGAGTCGGGAACACTCTCTACTGTCATTTTCCGGATTATATACAGCGGATTGGCACTTATTACATCTCCATTTATTTTGAGAATGTGTAGTTCTGCACCTACAATAATGTCATTCTCTTCCAGCTTGTATTTCTCCTTCTCAACACTGGTATTTAACTGGTGCAGAATAATAATTGCGTTGCTGCTGAACATCGTGTCGCCTAGAGCCAACATCTTTATTTTTGGCTTCATGTATTCATTTCCAGTTCCCTCTGCACCCTTTTCTTGCGGGCTTAGATCAGCATAAGTAATGTGTGTGTAGATATCCTTCGTGAGGAAGTGACGAGTATCTGGTTCTGCAACATTCCCCATGGTTTTGTTTAGCTGTACCAGAGGCTGTAGTGTAAAAGCTTTAATGTATTCTCCTGATTCAGATTTCTTGTAATAGTCGATATCAAAGTAAATATTGACGCCCTCTTGTTTTCTATTTGAATAGGATACATAATAGTCTCCCATCTGTAGTGTATCATTTTTGAACAACATGATGTTCTCATTATTGGAGAAATCAGCCCCCAATACTTTAACATCAACCCCAGAAGAGTTTTGTGAAATGACTTTCGACATCGATGTACTCACCAATGCACCCATCATAATAAAGCCAAAACCAATGTGTGCAATCGAGGAGCCGCTCTTGTAGATTTTTCCTTTCACTATTCTAATGAAATAATTGATATTGGCTACTACCGCGAAGGTTGATGAGAAGAAGAGCAGTATGTAATGATAATTTGTATTGGAAGTTAGAATAGCAACCGTAGCACTTATGACCGTGGCAATTAGCAGTGACAGCCGAATCTTTTTCCAAAATTTAGAAATGTCATTGCCTTTGTATTTCAAATATTGGCCAATCCCAATCAGAAAACCCACAATTATGGCAAAGGGAACCTGCCAGGAATTGTAATGTATTATTGGATCGGCAGGAGGGGCCAGGTTAGATCCGAAAACGGTATTTATTACAGGAATGGATGTGGAAAATATAATTTGAAATGCAGATATGAGCAATACCAAAGCACCGATAAACATCCAAAATTCTCTGGAATTGATACTGTCTTCCTTGCCGTCGCCTGATACATGTTTCCAGCGCGTGATAAATATTGCCAGAATGAGCACGCAGTAGAATATTAGATATACCAGCAATTGGCCGGACATTCCAAGATCAGTAAATGCGTGAACAGAAGTATCTCCAAGAATTCCGCTGCGCGTTAAAAAAGTAGAGTAAAGTATAAGGGCAAAACTCACAGTTGTTAAGAGAAAAGCTGTTTTTACTGATTTACCTGTGTTTCTACTTATAAGAATAACATGAGCAGCTGCTACTAGTGTTAGCCACGGCACCAATGATGCGTTCTCAACTGGGTCCCAGGCCCAAAAACCTCCAAAGCTCAATGCTTCATAAGCCCAGGCTCCACCCATAAGTACACCTGTTCCTAAAATCATTACGCTGAAAAAGGCCCAGGGAAGTGTTGGTTTTTGCCAGTCGTTAAATCGTTTTTTCCAGAACCCTGCGATGGCATAAGCGAAGGGGATCATCACTGATGAAAACCCAAGAAATAGGGTAGGTGGGTGAATAATCATCCAATAGTTCTGTAGAATGGGATTAAGTCCACGCCCGTCTATCCTAGATAAATAGTCGGCAATTTTGGTAAAGGGCATATTAACCATGTCAGGATGCTCTCTAAGGAGAATAAATGGATTGCTCCCTAATTTATAATCCATGATGATTAAGCCCAGCAGCATCGATGACAAGAATACCTGAACTGAAGAAACAACGGTCATCGTTGGTCCTTCCCAGTCTTTGGCTGTTTTGATCAATATGTTGCCAAGAACCATATTCCAAAACGTCCACAGCATAAAGCTTCCCTCTTGTCCTTCCCAGAAGCAGGAGAAAATGTAACGCATCGGCATCTCAGTATTCGAATGCTGCCACACGTAGTGGTACTCAAATAGATGATTGAGCAGCATATAGAATAACACTGCAAATATTCCGATTACAGAAAGACCATGGATTCTAAAGGCAGTTCTTCCTATTTTTCTCCATCCTTCGTCTACTGAGCCTCTTGCTGATAGATAATAAGCAACCGTGGCCAGAAGGGCCGCGGAAAATGATAATGCAAGGAAGAAGTTTCCGAGCATCCCAGGTATAAGATCTTCTCCAATATAGTCCATCAGATTTGCGGAAAATTTAGGATTGCAAAGTTATCAAAATAAGATTCAGGAATGTGCTTTCTTGACTTAACTGTTTGCCTCAACAGCATTGGCTGTAACTATTACTTCTTCTTGGCCATCGTTATACTTAGAAGGGCATTTCATAAGAATCTTTGAGCATACGAACACATCCTCCTGAACTGAACCAAGCATAACCAGTTGCTCTGACCTTTCAAAATCCTGGGGTTTAGTACCATTAAATACCACCTTATACTCTTCTCCTTCTTTGTCAAATGCGTAAAAGGAAAACATATTTGGGTTTATTTCTGGATTGTAATCCATCTCTTTTTCCTTGTTTAGCTCACCAATAACGTGAAACTCAATTTCAGGGTTGTCTTTGGCTTGAGCAAATGAGGCATATGTACTTGAATCCTGAATAGTGCTGACAATGGCCCCAATGGCTACAGCAATTATTAATATTCCGACAATGTGTGTTTTCTTCATTATTTAGCCTTTATCTCTTTTTCTAATTTTGATATTTTTCTGTCAGTCATTATCAGGAACGCTATAAATCCCAAAAATATTATCAATAGAACACCCACAACTACATAGATCTTTCCAGATTCCCTCATGGCATCCGCCATTCCAATCTTATTAACTGATTCCTGAGCTTCAGCTATAAAGTGCATCAAAAGAAGCACAGCTGAGCATATAAATCTGTACAATCCTGATTTATACATTTGCGTTTATTTTCATTCTCAGAAATCTGGTTCTAACCCTAATTTGAAGGATCCATACTCCCATCAGCGTCCAGCCAATGATGGCGGGATAAAAAACAAGGCGCATGTTATCGTCAATGTCATAGGTGCTAAATCCAGGGTTTCCTCCGCTTCCTGGATGCAATGAGTCTGTCATTCTCGGTAAAATTACCAGAAATACAATAAGCATTGTAAATGCAAAAATATTGTAGATGGCAGATATCTTGGCCTTTTTCTCTTCGTCATCCATGGAACCTCTAAGAACAAAATATGCGAGGTATATGAGCATTGTCGCTGCGGCCCCATTCAATTTGGGATCATTAACCCACCAATCGCCCCAGGTATAGTTAGCCCAAAGCATTCCTGTTAGTAAGCCTAGAGTTCCGAAGAACATGCCGGTATTAGCAGACTCAACCGCCCATACATCGGCGCTCATCTTGAATTTGGAAAGAAATTTAATGCTGGATACCATAGAAGAGAGCATAATGATCATCATAGCGAACCACATGGTAACGTGAAAGAACAGATTCCTGATTGTTTCATGCAGAATCGGAAGCGCAGGCACGTCTATTAAAAATCCTGCGATAATTACATAAATGAGTAAAATTACGCTCAATATTTTCCACCAATTGTTCTTCACAAAAGCTATCGAATTAGTCTTTCCAAAGGTATGGAAATAATATATAGGATAAGGTGACCACAATCAGGTTGAGGAACACCAATACACCTATATACTGGTAGCTTTCTGACCACTCTGCTCCTACTATGGCATTCGTAGATAATTTTATTATCGTGATCAGAAAGGGAAGTATAATTGGAAATCCCAAGATTGCAACCAGTACACTACTATTATCGGCTTTAGAAGCAATAGCAGAAATCATGGTGAATGTGGATGAAAGTCCAATCCCCCCTAGCATTATTGAAATAACGAACATTAGAATATCTACTGCCATGTTTCCCAGAAAGAGACTGTAAATTGCAAAGCA
>NVRZ01000035.1 GCA_002401055.1 Bacteroidota bacterium | reverse complement strand
AGTAATGGCACGGGACCTTATACATACATTTGGAGTGACGGACAGTCTGCTGCATTAGCGATTAACTTGTGTGCCGGTAGTTACATCGTAACAGTCACTGATAACAATAATTGCTCTTTGGTTGACACAGCTGTAATCACTGAACCGCTGGCATTGGCCAATGCATTTACTTCGACAGATGTTTTATGTAGTGGGGATTCAACGGGAGTTGCTACGGCGAATATCACAGGAGGAACAACTGCATATACATATCTCTGGGATGATTTAAACCTTCAGGTTACCAATTCCGCTACTGGTTTAATTGCTGGTACATATACGGTTCTGGTATCCGATGCCAATGGATGTACACTTAGTGATGTTATTGCGATCACCGAACCTGCTGCCATTGCTTTGGTTGTGGATACAAATGGCGCCAACTGTGGTTTGCCAGATGGAGATGCATGTGTAACTGTATCTGCAGGTATATCTCCGTTCACATATTTATGGGGTGATTCTGGAGCACAAACAAATGCATGTGCCACTGGTCTATTATCAGGAACTTATGGAATAACAGTTACGGATAACACAGGTTGTACGGCAATTGCATTGGCAATTGTTGATGATCTTGGTGCTCCAACACTATCTATCTCTGCTTTCGGAAACACTTCTTGTAAGGATGTGTGTGACGGATTTGCAACAGTACTTGTTAGCAATGGAGACGCGCCTTACACTTATACATGGAATGATCCAGACGCTCAAACGACAGCGCAAGCATCGGGATTATGCGACGGAGTTTTTATTGTAAACATTGTTGACTCAAATGGTTGTACAGGAAGTATATCCGCTACCATTACTGAACCTCCATTGTTAAGTGTTGTTATTTCTGGACAAACGCCTACCACTTGTAATGGTGATTGTGATGGAACTGCATCTGCACTTGCGTCAGGTGGAACGGGATCTTATACCTACCAGTGGAATGATGTAGGAACACAAACTACACAGATCGCAGTTGGATTGTGTGCAGGGTCTTATGGCCTTACAGTAATTGATGCAAATGGTTGTACAGATACTACATCAGTTGTAATTATCCAGCCAGATTTAATAACGCTTACCATGTCTGCGGTTGATGCAAATTGTGGGTTGAGTGACGGTTCAGCCTTTGTAATAGCTGTTGGAGGTAACGGATTATACGGTTACTCATGGAATCCTTCGGGAATAACAGCAAACCCTGCGCAAAATATTCCAGCCGATAATTATACTGTAACCGTAACAGATGTTCTGGGATGCTAGGCGACAGGAAATATTACAGTGAACGACGTTCCTGCAGGAGTACCAACTATTTCTATATCAGTTGATGTAAGTTGTTTTGGAGGAAATGACGGCTTAGCAACTGTGTCTATGGCAGGTGGTACACTACCGTTCACTTATCTATGGGATGGTGGTCAAACGACGTCTTCTGCAACAGGACTTATTGCTGGTGTTTACAATGTGGATGTTACAGATTCAAACGGATGTCTAGTGACTACAGCGGCAGTGATTACTGAACCTACTGTACTTACTGCATCAACAGTAAGCGATAGTGTAAGTTGTAATGGATTGTGTGACGGAACCGCTACCGTATCGATTGCTGGTGGTACAAGTCCTTATTCGCCGCTTTGGAGTGATCCTTTGGCGCAAACTAGCACAACGGCAGTGGGTCTGTGTGCAGGTTCTTACAATGTAACTGTTACGGATGACAAAGGATGCACGATCATAATTACTGAAAATGTTAATGAGCCTTCACCTATTGTTCTTACCGAAAACCATACTGATGCCAATTGTGGTCAGTCAGACGGTACTGCTGAAGTTGTTGCAACGGGTGGATCTGGAGGTTACACTTACTCATGGTCAAATTTGGCAACTACATCATCGATCATTAATGTAAGTGCAAATACATATATCGCAACTGTTACGGATAACAATGGTTGTACTGAAACGATATCCTCAACAGTATCTGATCTGAGTGGACCAATTGCTGTAATTTCAAATAGCGATAGTGTTAGCTGTTTTGAAGGTACTAATGGATTTGCAACGGTTACCGTTACAGGTGGAACATTGCCATATGCATATGTGTGGGATGATTCATTGAACCAAACAACACAAACAGGTGTTAATTTATCAGCTGGAATTTATACTGTGTTGGCAACAGATTCTAATGGTTGTAACGCCTCTGCAACGGTGACTATATATGAGCCCAATGCACTGGTATTTAATCCAGCCTCTACTGACCCTACGTGTTTCGGAGATTGTGACGGAAGTGTTGGAGTAACAGTTGCCGGAGGTACCAGCCCTTACGGATACATATGGAATGATAGCAATACACAAACCACAGCAACTGCGAGTAGCCTTTGTTCAGGTTCATACAATGTAATTATTACTGATGCGAATGGCTGTGTTGAATTAGGTGTAGTCGCAATCGTTGATCCTTTACCATTAACCGCAATTACATCCTTTACCGATGTGCTCTGTTTCGGTGATGAGAATGGAACAGCTTCTGTATTTCCTTCTAATGGGTCTGGAGCATATACTTATCTGTGGGATGATGACCTAAATCAGGGAACGCCTACTGCTGGAAGTCTTGCAACGGGAACTTATAATGTTACGGTATATGACGAGAATGGATGTTTTACAACTTCGCAAGCTACGGTTGGAACTCCTACTCTTCTTGTAACAGCAGTATCGGTTACAGGTGATGTTGATTGCAACGGAAATTGTAATGGATACATTCAATCCACGACTTCAGGTGGAACACCTCAGTATACTTATTCTTGGGACGATGGGCAGAACCAAAGCAACGCACAAGCTATTGCACTTTGCGCCGGTTCATATAGCCTACTTGTTACTGATCAAAATGGATGTGAGGCTACTACAGGTGCAGTTATTACAGAGCCGCAGCCTATTGTTGCAATAATTAGCCATAACAACGTAAGTTGTTTTGAATATTGTGATGGAGATGCAACAACCAGTGTATCTGGAGGATCACTTCCTTACTTATACCTTTGGAACGACGGTAAGCTTCAAACTACCCAAACCGCTGATAGTCTTTGTGCAGGCTCATACGGTGTTACAGTAACGGATAACGAAGGCTGTATCACCACAAGTTCGGTGGTCATTACTGAGCCACAGGTTCTTTCTCTAATAGTTTCTAGTATTACTTCTTCCACATGTGGACAAAATAATGGTGGAGCATGTGTGAATGTTATTGGAGGCGTCTCACCTTATGTAATAACTTGGAATGACCCTTTCACAACAGTAGGCTCTTGTATTGATAGCGTTTATGCAGGTGTTTACAATCCAATTGTGGTTGATGGCAACGGATGTTTCAAAACAATTCCAGTAATAATAGATGATATACTTGGGCCGGTAATTGATACTGTTCTGGTAACTGATGTAACATGTGCAGGTGATGATAATGGTACAGCGACGGTTTTCCCAATTGGAGGATCACCACCTTACACATATAATTGGAAAGACAATGGTGTGACAATAGACTCTACGAATAGTGTAGTATTTGGCTTGTCGGGCGGAGTATATACAATCACACTCTTAGATAACAACGGTTGTGTATCAAATTCTTCAGTGATTGTTAATGAACCACCTGCATTGGTTAGTGCAATAACAACTTTTGATGATGCTAAGTGTAATGGATTCTGCGATGGATCGGCCACTGTAATTGCAGGAGGTGGAACAACGCCTTATAGCTATGCTTGGACAACTGGCCCAACAACTTCAACGGCTAACGGCTTATGTGCTGGAATTCACAATGTGTTCATTACTGATGCAAACGGTTGTACAGATATTAATACTGTAACCATTGGCGAGCCTGATGCAATTGTAATTGTAGACTCTGTTAACAATATATCTTGTGATGGAGGTAGTGATGGTTCCATCTATCTAGAGGTTACGGGCGGAACAGGATTTTATATTTATGCATGGACTCCTAATGTGGGTAATGGCAATATTGTAACCAATTTGGCTGCAAATACATATTTTGTAAACGTAACAGATCAATATGGTTGCTTAGCCAATCAGGTAAGTACTGTCAATGAGCCATTGCCAGTGCAGCTGGCTATTTTCTCCACTCAATCTACATGTGGTGATCCAAATGGAACGGCAGCAGCAGTTGCTTCAGGAGGCACACCTTCTTATTCATATCTCTGGTCAAATGGATCAGTTGATTCAATGGCTACTGCGCTAACGGCGATTACCTATACGGTAACAGTTACTGATAACATGGGCTGTACAACTGATGGTAGTGTCAATATAACAGATATTCCTGGTCCGGTAATTACCAATTTAGATGTTGATGATGTAATATGCTTTAATCAGGGTAATGGAAGAGCTACAGTATTTGCAACAGGAGGTACGCTACCATATGGTTATATGTGGAACGATGGGCAAACTAGCTCTACAGCTACAGCTTTGCCTCCAGGGCCTATTTCGGTAGTAGTTACTGATGCTCAACAATGTGAGACTACAGATGGAGTTGTTATCACGCAACCAGACTCATTGTATGTAATTGTGTCACCGGATGTTTCAATCTGTTTAGGAGAGTCCGCTACAATTAATGCGACAGGAATTGGTGGAAGCCCTACATACGTCTATAATTGGTCTTCTGGTTTTGTGGGACCTGGTGATTTTGTTGTGAGTCCAGAGTCAACTATTCAGTACATTGTGAGTGTTTCGGATGAGAATGGGTGTCTAGGTCTAGAGGATACTATAACCGTTACTGTTTCCCCAGGAATTGAACTGAGCACAATTGGAAACACGGTTTGCGAAGGTGAATCAGCAACATTTAGCGTAACCGTTACGGGTGGAAATGGTGGACCATATACGTACTTATGGAGTAATGGAGCTACAACTTCGGAGCAAACGATTCCTGGTTTAACTGCTGACGTTACATACTCAGTTACAGTTAGTGATGGATGTTCTCCTGATAGTGTTGCCACCGTAGATATCATTGTTAATCCTCCACCAATTGCAGGCTTTATGTTCAGTGGCGGTGGATGTGCTCCGGTGATAGGTAGCTTTATAGATACTTCGATAGTGAACATTGATGAGTGGAGTTGGGACTTTGGAGATCCTGCATCAGGATCCGATAATTTTGCATCAGGGCCAGTGGTTAATCATACTTATAATGATGAGGGTGTTTATGATGTTACGCTGATTGTCAAGAATGTAGAGGGTTGTTACGATACAATTGTGCAAGTTGCTGCAATCAATGTGAATGGAATGCCAGTGGCATACTTTACTCCAAATCCTGATGTTGCAACATTGCTGAATTCAACTATTCTGTTTGTTGACTCTTCTTATTCCAATATAACAAGTTGGAGTTGGGACTTTGGAGATCCAATTTCTGGGTCGGATAATTATGATACCACCCAAAATCCGCTCCATACTTACAATGAAATAGGCGTCTACTATATAACGCTCTCTGTGGGTACGGATTCATGTGCTGCTACTTACATGGACAGTGTTGAGATAAAGGGTGATTACATCATATTCGTACCAAGTGCGTTTACACCAAATGGCGATCCTAAAAGCAAGAACGAGTACTTTAAGCCATTAGGCGTGGGTATTTCTGATGAGAACTTTGAGTTCTACATCTACGATAGATGGGGAGATCAGATATATCATTACAAAGGTCCTTACACTACTTGGATTGGATGGGATGGAAGAGCCAACAATGGTGATGATATAGCTCAGCAGGATGTGTATGTATGGCTAATCAAGACACAAGACATAGATGGAGAAGACCATGAGTATATTGGACATGTAACGCTGATCAGGTAATCAGCTGACTATTTCTCACCTATTTAACTTAAAGGGTCTCTAATTTTAGAGGCCCTTTTTTTATTATATCATTGAAATTGATTGGAAGTGTCTTAAAAATCCAAATGGTTACGATATTTGTTGAAAAAATAGGGGGTATTGTTGAAAAAAACATAGATTTCCTTTATATACCCCCTAAAAATTGATAAATTTGTGAACGGTAATCGATTATTTGATAAAAACACGAATAATTCCGTAAAAACTCAAAAAACACACAGAATATGTCATCTCAAAGATTTAATGCGCTTGAAAGAGTACTTTCTAGAAGTCCAATAGTAGTAGATCCACCAGCCGATAAAGTATCAGATTTTTACGGGGAGTCAGTTTTTAATGATACTGCGATGCGAGAATTTCTTTCAGATGAGGTGTATGAGATTGTCAAAGGAGCCATAGATAAAGGAGAAAAAATTCAACGCTCAGTAGCGGATCAAATTGCGGCATCTATGAAGGCCTGGTCCATGGTTAGAGGAGCGACGCATTATACACATTGGTTTTTACCCTTAACTGGGTTAACTGCCGAAAAGCACGATGCATTTGTAAGTCCAATTAATGGTGGTAAAGCAATTGAAAAGTTTGAAGGTGATCAATTGGTACAACAAGAGCCGGATGCATCAAGTTTCCCCAGTGGTGGAATTAGAAATACTTTTGAAGCGAGAGGCTATACCGCATGGGATCCGTCATCACCGGCATTTATAATTGGCAAGACACTGTGCATCCCTACCGTATTTGTGTCCTATACTGGCGAAGCATTGGACTATAAAGCGCCGTTGTTACGAGCACTGACTGCACTTGATAAATCAGCAGTTGAGGTTTGTAAATATTTTGATAAAAATGTAAATAAGGTAATAGCAACGCTTGGCTGGGAACAAGAATACTTCTTGATTGATAGCGCACTGTATAATGCCAGGCCTGACTTGGTATTAACTGGAAGAACTGTATTTGGGCTTTCGTCCTCTAAGGATCAGCAATTGGATGATCATTATTTTGGATCTATTCCAGAAAGAGCAGGTGCTTATATTAGAGATTTTGAGAATGAAATGTTCAGGTTAGGAGTGCCGGTTACTACACGACACAACGAAGTAGCTCCCAACCAATTTGAATGTGCTCCTGTATATGAAGAGGCAAACTTATCAGTAGACCATAATCAGTTGTTGATGGACGTTATGGAAAAGGTAGCAAGGAGACATAATTTTAGAGTGTTGATGCATGAGAAGCCCTTTGCAGGGATTAATGGATCAGGAAAGCACAACAATTGGGCTATGGCAACCAATACAGGTATAAACTTGTTACAGCCAGGTAAAAATCCAAAAGCCAATTTACAATTCTTGACTTTTTTCGTTAATGCGATTAAGGCGGTTAATGATCATTCTGATTTGATGCGTGCGGCAATCGCTTCGGCAGGAAATGATTTCAGATTGGGCGCAAATGAAGCTCCACCGGCAATTATTTCTGTGTTCATTGGAGAACAATTGACAAAGGTGCTGGATGAAATAGAGAAGAAAGTTAAAAAAGGAAAGATGACTCCCGATGAGAAAACGGAACTAAAGCTTGGAATAGGTAAAATACCGGAGATCATGCTCGATAATACCGATCGCAATAGAACGTCTCCTTTTGCATTTACAGGCAATAAGTTTGAATTCCGGGCGGTTGGATCTTCCGCCAACTGTGCATCAGCAATGATCGTTATAAATACAATTGTAGCGAATCAACTGGCAGAGTTCAAAATTGAGACTGACAAGATTATTAACGCTGGAGTTAAAAAGGATGAAGCAATATTTCAGGTGCTTAGAAATTATATTATCTCATCAAAGAAAATCAGGTTTGAAGGAAATAATTATGGAGAAGAATGGATTGAGGAGGCTGAAAAGAGAGGGTTGTCTAACATAAAGTCTACCCCTGTTGCTCTACAGGCATTTACAACCAAGAAGAATATAGACCTGTTCAGCAAGGTGGGAGTATTGAATGAAACTGAGCTCTATGCTCGTAGAGAGATCAAATTGGAGAATTATACAATGAAAGTCCAGATAGAATCCAGGATTATTGCTGATCTCGCTTATAACCAGATTATCCCTACCGCCATTAAATATCAGAATGTTCTAATAGAAAATGTAAGGGGACTCAAGGAGCTTGGGCTACTTAATGTCGAGAAAATGGAAAGTGCCAAGGCTATATCCGGATCATCGGATTCAGTTGACGTTATTGAACAAGCAGTTACAGGTAATGGATATGTGCCAGATTCTGATACTGCTTTTACTCAGTTGGGAACAATAGAGTCTATCTCTAAGCATATAGCGTCTATAAAGAGTTTTACTGATAATATGATAGAAGAACGAAAATTGGCCAATGTAATTGATGATGTTCAAGACAAAAGCGTAGCATACTCAGATAGGGTAAAACCGTACTTTGACAAAATAAGATATCATGTTGATAAACTTGAGCTTATTGTTGATGATCAATTATGGCCTCTTCCAAAGTACCGAGAGTTGCTGTTTACCAGATAGACAACCTATATAATTGGATACTATTTCAGCATATTATTCTACAATTCGTGGCTTTTGGGTTTTTATCCTAGTTTTAGCCTTCTTATCTTTGTAATAATATGAACAATGGAATGTAGAATACTATATGTTCTATATGATTCGTTATTAAAATAATTTCATACTTTAGCATTCGTTTTTTAAGAGGTGGAACACCACATGAGGGTTATAAAAATTATATTATCACTGGCTTTATTATTTGCCTTGCACGGCGAGTCTATTGCCCAAAAGAATTTTAGTAAAGACGCTGATGCTTCTTTCGGTAGAGGGGAGTATTATACTGCCATTATGCAGTACAAAAAGGCCTATTCCAAGGAGAGAAACAATTCGTCTAAGGCAAAGATCATCTTTCAAACTGCCGAATGTTATCGGTATATAAATGATACCAAGCAAGCAGAGATTTGGTACAAAAAGGCGGTAAAAGTTCGATACCCCGATCCTGTGGCTATACTTTATCTGGCTGAGTCTAAAAAGGCCAATGGTAAATATGACGAAGCATTAATAGAATATAAAAACTACAAGGACAGAGTTCCTGATGACAAAAGAGGGGTAGATGGTATTACCTCATGTGAGCTGGCCACTGAGTGGATAGAAAACCCGAGTAGGTATGAAGTGTTTAATGTGGTAATGATTAATTCTACTGAGGCAGATTTCTCTGCATCATTCTCTAAAAGAGGGTTTAAACAGTTAATATTTACTTCTTCTCGTGATGGATCTACAGGTACAGAAGTGGATGGAACAACGGGGCAAAATTTCACTGATTTATGGGAAGTAAAGAAGGATAGAAAAGGTAAGTGGAGTGAGCCAGTATTGCTTGGCGAAAATGTTAACTCAAACGATAATGAGGGAGCGCAAACCCTGGATACCAAGTTTAGAGTGATGTACTTCACCAGGTGTCCGATAATCAAGGATAAGGAGGTTAATTGCCAAATACTAACTACCAAGAAAAAAGGACGTGGTTATGATAAACCAGAAGTATTGGAACTGGTCCCTGATACCATTACAGTAGGACATCCTACTATTTCTAAGGATGGCTTGTCCCTCTATTTTTCGTCTAATCTATCAGGTGGCTATGGAGGAAAGGATATCTGGTCTGTTCATAAAAAAAGCAAAAGAGGTGAGTGGGGAGAACCAGTAAACCTCGGCCCTGGCGTGAATACAGCTGGAGATGAGATGTTTCCATTTATTCATGTAGATGGAACGCTTTACTTTTCATCAAATGGTCACATGGGAATGGGTGGACTCGATATATTTAGCTCGTTGTACAAAGAAGACAATTGGGGAAATATTAACAATATGAAGTTTCCAATTAACTCCGAGGGAGATGATTTTAGCATCATCTTTGAAGGAGTTAACAATTCAGGATATTTTACTTCCAACAGAAAAGGTGGAAAGGGTGGTGATGATATCTATCAGTTTGTATCACCTGATCTAGTATTTACCTTACAGGGAGTTGTAATTGATTACGATACACGCGACATCTTGGTGGGAGCGAAGGTGGTTCTTGTAGGTGATGATGGTACTTCAGAAGAACAGGTGACGGATGAAGTAGGTTCTTACTTCTTTCAGTTAAAGCCGAGCACGAACTATGACATTACCGCAACGATGCCTAAGTATTTGGGAGATAATGGCCAGGAGACCACGGTCGGATTGGAAAAATCAGAAGATTTGGTTCATGATTTTGAATTGCGTTCAATAAAGAAGCCTATCGAACTTCCGAATATTCTTTATGACTTGGATAAATGGGATTTAAGGTCGGAGTCAAAAGTTTCTTTAGACAAGTTGGTTAAAACACTGGTTGACAATCCAAACATTGTGATTAAGATTTTGTCGCATACAGATTCGCGAGCCGATCACAGACATAACGACCAACTCTCTCAAAACAGGGCACAATCTGTTGTTGACTATCTGATAGAGGAAGGAATTGAGTCACCGAGGTTAGAGGCAAAAGGCTATGGAAAGCACAGGTTATTGATAACCGATGCCAAGATAGCCAAAATGAAAACGGAAGACGAGAAGGAAGCATCACATCAGAAAAACAGGAGAACAGAATTCGAAGTATTGAGAACGGATTATATCCCAATAAACAAAAGGCCTGCTCCAGAAGGAGAAGGAAGCAAAGAAGGGTCAGAAGAAACACCTAAAGATACCACCCCAGCAAAAGAAGTTAAGCCTGTTAATCCTGATGGACAGTAAATGTTATGAATACGAAGAAATTTTTCATATCGCATTTTTTTCTTGCAGCTTCTTCTTCAGAAACGTTGCATTAGCTAATCTTTTTCGAATCCCGCAGTGGGATAACAATACTTTTTCGCTTTTGGTAACTCATTAGACGTGGAAACAAGTACAAAATACGACCAAAGAGGAGTCTCATCAAGTAAATCTGATGTGCACGAAGCCATAAAAGGGCTTGACAAAGGATTGTACCCCAATGCCTTTTGCAAGGTGCTGCCCGATATTGTTGGCGGTGATGAAGAATATTGCAATGTCATGCACGCAGACACAGCTGGAACGAAAACTTCTCTGGCTTACATGTTCTGGAAAGAAACAGGCGATTTATCAGTTTGGGATGGCATCATCAAGGATTCTATTGTAATGAATATAGATGATATGGCATGTATTGGAATCGTTGATGACATTATTCTCTCCTCCACAATTGGCAGGAACAAGAATGTCATAACTGGTGAGGTCATTTCAAGGCTGATCAAAGGCACCTCAAAATTTATTGATGAACTCAAAGATCTAGGTGTTAGCCTATATTTATCAGGTGGGGAGACTGCCGATGTAGGAGATATTGTAAGAACAATTGACGTAGGATTCACGGCATTTGCGAGAATGAAAAGGTCTGAAGTAATAGAAAATAATATGCGTTCAGGCGATGTGATTGTTGCGTTGGCATCCTTTGGACAGGCCACATACGAGACTGAGTATAATGGGGGGATGGGAAGCAATGGCTTAACGTCGGCGCGTCATGATGTATTTGGAGCTGAGTTGTCTCGGAAGTACCCCGAATCTTATGATCCACATATTCCAGAGGATCTTGTGTATTCAGGGACAAGGAGTTTAACGGACATTGATGAGGAAACAGGCCTTACTTATGGCAAACTGATTCTTTCTCCAACCAGAACCTACACTCCAGTACTGAAACAGATTTTTGAGACAATGAAATCAGACCTGCATGGTGTAATTCATTGTACTGGTGGGGGCCAGGCAAAAGTGTTGAATTTTGTATCCAATCTTCATGTCATAAAAGACAATTTATTTGATGTTCCCAGGTTATTTAATATTATTCAGGAGGAATCTGGAACTTCGTGGGAGGAAATGTACAAAGTGTTTAACATGGGCCATAGGCTGGAGATATATTTGGATGAGAGCAAGGCCCAAGCAATAATAGATATTGCATCAAAATTTAACATTGATGCCAGAGTGATAGGACGTTGTGAAAACAGCGAAGGCAATAAGCTAACGATAACAACAAATAAGGGCGTTTTTGAATATAAATAAGTAAGACGATGCTTGAGAAACTTGCACAAATAAAAGAGCGTTGGGAAGAGGTTAAAAACCTTATTGCCGATCCGGAAGTTATTTCAGACATGAAGAAATACATCCGCTTGTCGAAAGAGTTCAAGGAGCTGGAAATGATTGTTCAAGAATATGAGATATACAAGCTGCTAATATCCAATATTGACGCTTCAAAGGATATTATGTCTGGCGATGAGGATCCAGAGTTAAAGGCCATGGCAAAGGAGGAACTAGAAGAATTGACGACCAAAAAGGCCGAGATGGAAGAAGCCATTAAAGTCATGCTTATACCTAAAGACCCAGAGGACTCGAAGAATGCTGTGGTGGAAATTAGGGCTGGAACAGGTGGAGATGAAGCCAGTATCTTCGCTGGAGATCTTTTTAGGATGTACACCAAATACTGCGATTCTCGCAAGTGGAAAACGGAGATGGTGGATATGACTGAAGGCACTTCTGGCGGTTATAAGGAAGTTATATTCAATGTTATTGGTGAAGATATTTTTGGCCAGCTAAAGTATGAATCAGGAGTGCATCGCGTACAACGCGTTCCAAAAACAGAAACGCAGGGGAGGGTACATACTTCGGCTGCTACGGTTGCTATTTTACCAGAGGCGGATGAGTTTGATGTGGAAATCAGGGACGAGGATATCAAAAAAGATACTTTCTGTTCATCTGGGCCAGGAGGGCAGTCAGTAAACACAACCTACTCAGCAATTCGCTTAACCCATATTCCCTCTGGAATAGTGGTGCAATGCCAGGATGAAAAATCTCAAATAAAAAATTACAATAAGGCACTCGCCAATTTACGCTCTAAACTTTATGAAATCGAAATGCAAAAAAGAGCCGATGAGCTGGCAAGTAAAAGAAAAACCTTGGTATCCACTGGAGATAGATCAGCAAAGATTAGAACATACAATTTTCCGCAAGGTAGGGTTACCGAGCACCGAATTGGTCTAACTAGGTACGACTTACCCAATATTTTGGACGGTGATATTCAAGAGATAATTGATGAATTACAATTGGCCGAGAATACGGAGCGTTTGAAAGAAGGAACTAGTAATAGCGAAGATTCTGAATGACAAAAGAAGAACTTGTTGATCAAATTCGTACAAAACGTTCTTATCTATGCATAGGTTTAGATACAGATATTGATAAGATTCCAAAACATCTGCTCGAGCTTGAAGACCCAATATTTGAGTTCAATAAAGCCATTGTCGATGCCACACACGATTTATGCGTTGCGTATAAGCCCAACATCGCATTTTATGAGTGTCTAGGCGCAAATGGATGGAATAGCCTTGAAAAGACATTAGAGCACATTCCTGAGCATATATTTACCATAGCAGATGCAAAGCGTGGGGATATTGGAAATTCTTCAAAATATTACGCTAAAACATTTTTCGAGACGTATAACTTTGACTCTGTAACACTGGCTCCCTACATGGGACGGGATTCAATTGATCCTTTTTTAGCGTATGAAAATAAATGGGCTATCATATTGGGAGTTACATCAAATGAGAGTGCCACAGATTTTCAACTTACTGAGGTAGCTGGAGATGAATCAAGTAGACCATTGTACAAGGAAGTAATAGATAAAGCCAGCACTTGGGGTTCTGATCAAAACACCATGTTTGTAACGGGTGCAACGAGGCCGGAGCTATTAAAAGAGATAAGGGAAATTGTTCCGAACCACTTTTTGTTGGTTCCGGGTGTGGGCTCACAGGGAGGCGATCTAAAAGAAGTTTCTGAAGTAGGTTTTAATACCGAATGTGGACTCCTTGTTAACTCTTCCAGGGCCATACTTTATGCCAGTGATGGGGAGGACTTTGCAGAAAAAGCGAGAGAAGCTGCTCAAGTAGTACAGCTTCAAATGAAAGAACTATTATCTGCATCCTTATGAATTTAATAGGTCAATCAAACTTCTGAAATGAGACTGTTTCTCATTCTTTATGTGCTTTTTCTGGTTCTTGGCGGCACGCTGCTTATCACATTTAACAAAGAGGAAATATTTTTTTATTTCAATAACCGCCATACGGATGCAGGAGATTTAATTTTTCCAATCATTACGCATCTGGGTGGGGGAGTAGTTAGCCTTTTGGTTGCTCTCTTTGCAGCAGTTATTTTAAATTTCCGAAAGGCAATAATAATCCTGGTATCATTTGTCTTATCCGGAGGAATTGTTCAGCTACTGAAGCGCTTGGTTTTCGATGGCGAATTCAGGCCAAGTAAGTACTTTGAAGATGTCGCGGATATATACACCATTCCTGGATTGGAGATGCATCAGTTTCACAGCTTCCCATCTGGGCACAGTGCCACAATATTTAGTCTGTGTTGTTGTCTTGCAATGGTCATTTCTGTAACTAGAAAAACCCAAAGCGAGCTAATTGGTGCATTGATTTTTGTTTCAGCAATGCTTGTTGCAATATCTCGAGTATATATATCTCAGCATTTTTTTGGAGATATATATGTAGGTTCAGTTATTGGAGTAGTAGTTACCCTGATTGTATTTAAATACCTCAGCTCACCTCGATTTGATAAACTTTCCTGGTTTAATTTGAATGTTGGCCAGGCTCTGAGAATTAGGGAATGAGCAAAAATCTGGATCAATTTCTGATTGCAATAGTTGCAATAATTCTATTCCTTCCATTTCAAACGATCCATCTCTTTGATTGGGATGAGATAAACTTTGCGGAGGCCGCACGCGAAATGTTGGTAACTGGAGACTATCTGCGTATCGTTATAGATTATCAACCATTCTGGGAAAAGCCACCCTTGTTCATCTGGCTACAGGCTATTTCGATGAGTCTGTTTGGTGTTAACGAATTCGCTGCCAGGTTACCCAATCTTGTCTGTGGCGTGGCTACTTTGTTGGTGCTCTATAATGTTGGAAACAAGTTATTTAATCGAAATTTTGGACTGATATGGGTGATGGCTTATGCAGGGTGCTTCTTGCCTCAACTGTATTTTATGTCGGGAATAATTGACCCGGTCTTTAACCTATTTATTTTTCTGGCGATATACTATTTGCACAAAAGTTTTATGCATGGTCTGGTTGCAAAATGGGTCAGCGTATCAGGCTTGTTTATCGGACTGGCCATTTTGACCAAAGGGCCCGTTGCCCTTCTAATTTATGGGCTAACTGCGATTGTGCTGTATATGATAAAAAAGGACAAGGTTGGCACATCCTTTAGCCAGGTAATTAGGCAGGGCTTTATATTCATTTCAGTTGTCGTAACCGTATCATTTCTGTATTATGGAGTAGAACTCATCAAAAATGGCACCTGGTTTTTCGAAGAGTTTTTTAACTATCAGATTCGACTTCTCAGCTCAGGTGAGGCGAGCCACGGTCAGCCTTTTTACTATCATTTTGTGGTGCTGCTGCTGGGATGTTTGCCAGCCTCAATAATAATGCTTGGAGCGTTCAAAAGATTTTCAAATGACGACGAGAATCAACGAGCATTCAAGCAGCTCATGATCATATTATTGATTGTTGTTCTGCTGATATTTTCTTCGGTAACCACCAAAATAGTTCACTATTCATCCCTGTGTTATTTTCCAATTACGTTTTTAGCAGCCTACTATCTTTATCAAGTGAGTTTCAAAAGAGCTGCGTGGAGTAAAGTAATATCAGTTATGGTTTTGGTGTTTACCACAATATTTTCTCTGGGGTTGATGGCATTGGCCGTAGTAATAATGCAAAAGGATAATATTGCAGAATTGGTCCAGGATCAATTTGCCGCTGCTAATTTTGCGGCGGATGTTTCAGTCACTGTCTTCGATTTAATTCCAGGCCTGATTTATTTACTGAGTGCAGTTGTTGGGATATACCTGATTACAAAGCAAAGGAGTAGGGTGGGTATCCCGATAATGTTTCTTGGAATATGCCTTGCGATTAATTTGTCATACAAGACATTTGTCCCTAAAATTGAGCTTATAACACAGAGAGCAGCCATCGAATTTTATGAAGAACTTCAAGGTGTTGACTGCTACGTGCAGGTTTTGGGTTTCAAGAGTTACGCGCATCTGTTTTATACAAAAAAGACGATTGTTACCAATGAGAACAGCAGAGACAAAGAATGGCTCTTAACCGGAGATATTGACAAACCAGTTTATTTCGTTTGCAAAAACGTAGATGTGGACTTGTACCGTGGAAAATACCCCATTGAGGAATTAGGGTCCAAAAACGGGTTTGTGTTTTTTCGACGCCTTCCTAACTAGTTTTTGGAGTCTTATATATCTCAAACTTCGCCAGCCCCATTCGTTGTAAAAAATGCATGAGTGATGTTTTTAAAACACCAACGCCATAGGTGCTACTCCTGGCGAAGTTAATGGAAGAGGCTTCAGGGAAATACTTTGTAGGACAAGTTATCTCTCCGATTTCATAGCCAGCATATATAATTTGTGAAAGCACCTGGTTGTCAAATACAAAATCGTCTGAATTGGCATGGTAATTTATCTTTCTCAGTACCTCACTGGAATAGGCCCTGTATCCGGTATGATACTCTGAGAGCTTTGCATCGATCATCAGGTTTTGAGTAAAGGTGAGAACGCGGTTAGCCACATATTTATAGAATGGCATTCCTCCTTTTAGCGCCCCTTTTCCAAGTATTCTGGAACCCAATACAACGGAATAGAGCTCATTCGCAATTATATTGGCCATGGATGGAATCAATTTGGGTGTGTATTGATAATCGGGGTGGAGCATAATTACAATGTCCGCTCCAACCTCCAGGGCTTTATTGTAACAACTTTTTTGGTTCCCTCCATAACCTTTGTTCTTTTCATGCTCTATGATATGGTGAATCCCCAACTCCTTGGCCAATTGAACGGTTTCGTCGCTACTGGCGTCATCTACCAATACAACTTCATCCACTATATCAAAAGGAATGTCATCGTAGGTTTGTTTTAATGTCTGCGCCGCATTGTATGCAGGTAACACAACCACTATTTTTTGATTATTTATCACGACGAACCCTTAGATTTTGTGCGAATTTACTAATACGCTTTGCAAATATCACGAATTTGATAAGAGATGCTAAATTGACATTGATTTGCTAATTCCCGTTATTTAAAATGCAATCTTCAATTGAGGTTATTCTGCAATCCTTACATAACCGTAATTCATGTCTTATATGTGTTATTTTTGCAACGATTGATACCTTACAAGAATAGTGAATATCAGATCCATATATTTATCCGGGTTTCTCAGTTTACTGGTCTCGCTTACCTCTTTTGGCCAGCGCAATAACTTTCGTGCCTTCACGCATGAAGATGGTTTAACCCAATCTACTGTTTATGCAATTATCCAGGACTCACGTGGCTATCTATGGCTGGGCACGGAAGGAGGTGGTATAAGCAAGTTTGATGGCGTAAATTTTGTGGAGTTCAATAAGAAGAACGGCTTGGGTGGAAACATCGTGAGGTCAATAATGGAGGACTCCAAGGGTAATATTTGGATTGGAACTGAAGCTGGTGTTTCTGTGTACGATGGGGTAGGCTTTAAGTCATACACACCAGAAGATGGCTTGCCGGAAGGAGCTATTATGTGCTTTCAGGAAACTGATGGTAACATTGTTTGGGCCGGATCAGCAGGAGGAGGCTTGGCCAGGATAGAGATTGTCAGCAAAGATTCTGCAAATATTAAGCTTTACACTCACTACGATGGCCTGTCTGGTGACTTTATTTTTGATCTCTACAGAGATCGACAAAACAGATTGTGGTTGGGAACTTTTGCTGGTGGCATTTGTATCGTTCAACCTCAGGGAGATAGTATGGTGGTATTAAGATCCATCAAAAAATATGATGGTATTCCAAGTGATGTAATCTTATCCATAGCTGAGGATGAAGATGAAAATTTGTGGTTTGGTACCTATAATGCGGGCGCATTTAAGCTGATAACGCACGGTCCGGACTCAGGAAAGATTATTAGCTATAATCTCATTAATGGAATAAATGACAACCGGGTCTGGAGCATTGTTGTTGATTTTGAAGGCACTGTGTGGTTTGGCACGGATGAGGGAGGATTAAATAAACTTGAGAATGGGAGATTTACCGCATATACAGAGGATGAGGGCCTACCAGTAAATCAGGTTTTATGTGTTTACGAAGATGATAATGGAACCATCTGGGCAGGTACCAATGGACGAGGATTGGTGAAATTCAACGGGAACCATTTCGCACATTATTCTGAAAAAGACGGGCTCTCCAACGATCAGATATCTGATATCATTCAAGATAAGATGGGAAATTATTGGCTGAGCTCCTGGGATGGTCTAACAAGATTGAGTTTTATTGATAATGTGGCAAGGATGGAGACGTACAGCACCTTGGACGGATTGATAGACAATAATATAAAGTCTTTGACATTAGCGCCAGATGGTAAGATTTGGATAGCAACCGACAAGGGAATAAGCACTTTTGATCCAGAGAAGATCAGGCCAAGATCGGATGACAGTGAGAACACCAGTTACTTCCGAAATTACTCAGATGACCAAGGCCTTATTGATAACGCGGTAAACAGTATCTACGTGGATTTTGAAGGCAGGGTTTGGTGTGGAACCAGAGGTGGAATAAGTATGTTGATTGATGAAACAGAGTTCGTGAACATCAATGAAAACCAAGGATTGATCAACAACGAGATCCAGGATATTATGCAAGATTCTGAAGGGAATATTTGGTTTGCCACAATGGGTGGTATTGCGAGGACCGACAGAAAAACGATGGTCTCATTTGACCATGAAGAGGGCCTTAATGAAAAATTTATAAACTCTTTGGCGGAAGATGTAAACGGAAATATTTGGATTGGAACTTTTGGCGGTGGAATCTACAAATTCGATGTACACACCGAGGATAGTATGCCAATCTCATTCATTACCGACGACAGTCTCCTTTCATCCAATAATGTGTACTCACTCGTGTTTCAGGATAGGAATACGCTTATCGTAGGTACTGAAAAGGGCTTTGATAAAGTTATGTTTGATGACAATCAAAATATTCTCAAGGTCAAAAGATACAACAGCTCTGATGGGTTTATTGGGGTGGAGAACAATCAAAATGCAATTTATAGAGATAATAATTCAAGCATTTGGTTCGGAACTGTAAAGGGAGCCACCAGATATGATCCTTCTACAGAAAGGGTTAATAGTGAGGCTCCTCGAACACATATTACCAGTTTAAAGCTGTTTTTTGAAAGTGTTGATTGGGTGTCAAAATGGGATAGCGTTATTCCATGGTTTGATCTTCCTGGAAGACTTGTGTTGCCTTACTCGAGCAATCACCTCACCTTCGAATACACTGGAATTTCTTACAACAACCCTGCTAAAGTCTTTTACAAATTTCGATTGGATGGACTTGAAAGCTCTTGGTCTCCTCAAAGAAAGGAGGCTGAAGCCATTTACTCCGGGCTAACACCTGGTGAATACACTTTCAATGTAATGTCAGTGAATGAGAATGGTATATGGAATAAAGAGCCCACCTCATTTAGCTTTATTATTAGTCCTCCTTTTTGGCAGACCTGGTGGTTCTATATGCTTTGTGCCTTTGTAACGGTTGTTGGGATTATCGGATTTGTGAAAGCAAGAGAGAAAAGTCTAATGAAAGAAAAGGCTATTCTGGAGCATAAAGTGCGAGAAAGAACCAAAGAGTTAGCAGAGAAAAACAAGGAAATAACCGACAGTATAAACTATGCACAGAACATCCAACGGGCTATTCTACCTTCAATTAATTCCATAGAGAAGGCTTACGAGGATAGTTTTGTGTTGTTTAAGCCTAGAGATATTGTTTCAGGTGACTTTTACTGGTATGCAGAGCAGGATGGCAAGAGTTACCTAGCTGCATGTGACTGTACGGGGCATGGAGTTCCCGGCGCATTCGTTT
>NVRZ01000034.1 GCA_002401055.1 Bacteroidota bacterium | reverse complement strand
GTCCCCCAGTCGGGCTCAGGCTTCCCACGACGAATGATGACGGCGAGGTCGTCGTGGCCGCCCGCAGTGTTGTGCCTAATCTTCAATATAAACATCCAAAGAAACCTCCATGGAAGTTGTGAAAGCACGGCTCACTTTTGATTCTAATGTCACAATACTAGCAAGCTTTATGGGCGAGCCAAAACTCACGTTATTAACGGCAGCAGTGACCACTATTGTTCGGCAATGACGGTGAGCCGCAATAGCTGTGTTTACATCCATCCAATGAAGCAATCTTCCGCCCATCAAATTACCAAGCGCATTGGTATCATTGGGTAAAACCACTTCTGTTGATACAGCCAAAGAACCGGCTGATGTTCTTCCTTCCATTCTATTTTTATTGATAAATAACCGTTTTTGAGATTTCGATGTTATCCCCATTAATCTTCACGTCATAAACGCCCTTCGCAAATGGAGAGAGGTCGAGCAACACGTCGCGACTACTTATCTTCACCAATTTATGTACCCTCTTGCCCGCCTCATCATAAACACTAATTGTACAACCTAAAAGTTCTACATCTAGCGTTAACGTGTACATTCCGCTACCCGGATTAGGAAATACCTTTACTTTCTCGTACTTAGTATTCTCGTTTAGCCCTACCGACGACACCTGTACACTTGCACAAACTGTATTGGAAACACAATCATCATAAGCAGTCAGACAAACTAAAAATGTTCCCGAAGAATCATATACATGGCTGGGATTTTGCAAATTAGATGAACTTCCGTCTCCGAAGTCCCAGGCCCAACGATTAGAATTGACAGATACATTATTAAAGTAAGCCGTGAGCACTGTAGCGGAATATCCAAAGAGCGCAATCGGAGGCGAGTTGGCCATATACTCATCGAACAAGAGCTGAACTGAATCAATAGGCTCTGCTCCCCAAGGGGTTTCCACTACAATTAAGTCCATGCAATATGTTCCCATGGTATCTCCCGGCACTGCCACTCGACAAAATGCAGATTGCGAAGACACCCCTTCTCCCAAGCAACGCCAATCCGCCCCTGGTACATTTGCGCCCTGTAAGGCAGCCATTAACTTGTGTGCCAGGCTTCCTTTGGTATTCAAAAAACCAGCTTCCATGGAGTCAAGAATATCATTGCTTAAAAGTGTATTTCCTTGTATTGAATAGTTAGGGCCTAAAATATGGTTCTTATTCGTATCAGCACTCGCTCCAGTATAAGCTGCAGTTCTTGGATTTCCATTGCCATCCATATCAACAATACCATATTGTCTTTTAGACGGATCCCCCTGTGCATCATTGACTATAAGCCAATCTATAATTTGCTGAGGAGAATCTCCAGCATTCATGCGGTTTCGAGCATTAATCTGATTTATGTTGATGTACCATGCTTGGGTATGGATGACTCCCTTCCCCGGGTGAACATCACTTATAATCAAAACGCCTCCTGTAATGTCCGAATCCTGCAGGCAAGAAGCGCCCGCACTACCAACTTCTCCTGTAATCGTGTCTACGGCCACAATAGAAAAAGTGTCTTGCGAATACGAATAGACATTAATGAACGCAATTGCAATAAACAGACAAAGGGCAGCTTTCATGAGCACAGAGTTTTAAAGAGCACATTGTGAATTACTTACAAAAATAGTTAAATACGAGTATTTTCATTTTACTATTTTTAGCGCCGTACAGATAAGAGATAAATTAATGAAATTGGCAACCAGACAGCAATTTGGCCGTCTATTATAGGGATACGACAAGATTTTCTATCTGTTTGACTAAATAAACGCTTATTGTGAAATATTTTACATTAATTAGTATTGTGCAAAACGTAACTTATTTGAATATTAATCGTAATCAGGAAATTACGGGATGCATAATTCGCGAGACACATTTTGAAGGGTAAGCTGAGATACATATTGATTCTACTATTGGTTACTGCGGGACTAACTACCCTTATCGGTGTTGGTGAATCATTTGCAAATGGTCATACCGTGGTTCTTACCGGGTACAACACCTCATGTAAAGACTCTTGCGACGGTTCTATAAAAGCAACCATGAGTGGAGGTTGCGGACCTTTTGTATATGATTGGCTTAGTGGACCTTGGGCTGGGGAGCCCGGAGATTCAATTTTTGATCTATGTATTGGTACTTACACTGTCATTGTCGAAGATCTTGGTTGCGGAGGCTTTACTTCAGCTTCTATAAGTATTACGGAACCCGCGGCAATTGGTATAATCATTTCGCCTCCTTCGCCAACAACAAATTGTTTTGGAGTTTGTGACGGAAGTGCTACTGCTCTTCCAATAGGAGGAAATGGAGGTTACACTTATTTATGGACTGGTGGTGAAACAACGTCCACCGCCGTTGCTCTTTGTGCGGGTTCAAATACTATTTTAATTACAGATAGCAAGGGTTGTACCGGAGATACAACAATTACGGTAGGACAACCACCTCCGCTTTTGGCAAACGTAACAGGTGTTGATCCGGATTGTAACGTAGGTTGTAATGGGACAGCTGAATCGGTTCCTTCTGGAGGAACTTCGCCTTATACTCATTTATGGAACACTGGAAGTACTGGAACTGCTCTTTCAGGTTTGTGCGCGGGCACTTATTCTGATACCGTTACAGATGCTAATGGATGTATTAATGTAGGAACAGTTATACTTATCGACCCACCAGCTCTGATCCTTAGCATGAGCAAAACCGATGAAACCTGCGGTGGCGATTGCGATGGAACTGTTAGTGCAGATGTAACAGGGGGAACTACACCCTACACTTATAATTGGGACACCACTCCGGTTCAAACAGATTCAGTTGCAGCAGGACTTTGCGCTGGTACCTATTGCGTTACAGTTACTGATGCCAACGGCTGTCAGGCCACGGGTTGTCTCGATGTGTTCGCTCCTCCAATATTAACCACAGGCGCAGATAGCACGGATGTGTTGTGTAATGGCGACTCTACGGGTACTGCAATTGCCACGCCAGTTGGAGGTACAGGTGCCTACACATTCCAATGGGATGGCCTAGGTTCACAAACAACAAATCCCGCGATTGGTCTGCCTTCAGGCCCTTATTGCGTTACAGTTACTGATGCAAATGGATGCCCGGCTTTTGATTGTACAGTAGTAAACGAACCAAGCGCCCTTACCCTGGACCTCGATAGTATCGAGCCGTCTTGTAACGGAGATAGTGATGGCTCGGCAATTGCAATCGTTACGGGAGGAACTGGTTTATATACTTATTTATGGAATGACGGCGGAACACAAACCAATGCTACAGCCACAGGATTGAGCGCAGGAACTTATTGTGTAACGGTAACCGATGCTGTTGGTTGTCAAATTCTTGGATGCGTTGATGTAACGCAACCCCTAGCTCTCACAAACAGCATGTTCCAAATTGATGAATCTTGCTTTGGAACCTGTAATGCACAGGCATGGACGGTTCCAGTGGGAGGAACAGGTGCTTATACATATATATGGGATGAACCCTCTCCCGTGTCAACTACAGATACCGCTTTTAATCTTTGCGTAGGTGCAGCCAATGTTACAGTAACAGATGCAAGTGGTTGTACGACTACAGGCGGTGTCACTATCACCACAATCCCTGTCATGGTGCTGAATATGGATAGCGTTACGCTCGCTTGTGGTGGAATATGTACCGGTGAGGCAATTGTTAATGTTGCCTCTGGAGGAACATCCCCTTTTACTTATGTCTGGGATGACCCCGACACGCAAACCAACGCCACTGCAACGGGATTATGCGCAGGAGCGTATTGTGTAACCGTTACAGACGCAAATGGCTGTACAGAAACTGGCTGTTTAACAATTGGAGAACCGCCTCCACTGGTATTAACTGTCGATAGCACCAATGTCTCATGTACTGGGGCAGATGATGCAACGGCCACCGCAAATGTAAGTGGCGGAACCCTGGCCTATACCTATTTGTGGAGTACTGGCAGTGGTGGAACTTCTATTGGTCCAGTGCCAGCTTCACCTCCTTCTTACTGCGTTACGGTTACCGATGGTGCAGGTTGTACAATTAGCGATTGTGTGAACCCTGATGAACCAATAGCATTGGCACTCTTTACCGGAAGCTCAGATGTACAATGCAATGGCGCTTGTGATGGAACAGGTACAGCATTTGCGAGTGGCGGTACATTCCCTTATACCTATATATGGGATGACCCACTTGGACAAACTACCTTTCTTGCCACGGGTCTCTGCCCTGGAACCTGGAATGTAACAGTTACTGATGCCAGAGGTTGTTTTTTGGTTGACTTTGTTGTCATTAGCGAACCTTCGCCCGTTGTCGCCAACGAATCAACTACTGATGCTACTTGTGGTGTCTGTGACGGACAGGTCTGTGTGGCACCAACCGGTGGAACCAGTCCTTATACTATTAACTGGTTCACTATTCCCTCTCCACTAAATTGTGTTTCCGGGCTATGCGCCGGAAGCTATCCTGTAGAAATTACAGATGCAGCTGGATGCATTGACACAGTGGTTGTTAACTTAGGCAATACGCCGGTAATGACATTAGCTATGGACAGCACAGATGTAAGTTGTTTTGGAGATTGTGATGGAACAGCTACGGTACTTGTGGTTTCAGGAGGAACAGCCCCATATACTTATCTGTGGGATGATCTGGCAACACAAACCAATGCTACGGCCACAGGCCTGTGCATTGGATTATACGTAGTTGAAGTGACAGATGCCGGTGGATGTATTCAATTTGATTCAATAAGGGTTGGTGGACCCATCGAATTGCTCGCCAACCTTACTGTTACAGATGTGCTCTGTGCAGGTGACGCTAACGGCTCAATCTGTAGTTCACCATCAGGAGGTGTTGGGCTATACACATTTTTGTGGGGCGATGCAACCACAGGAAGTTGCCGAGCTGCATTGGGACCCGGAACTTACTTCGTAACGGTTACTGATGCGAGCGGCTGTGATACAATAGTGTCTGGAACAGTTTTGGATCAAACTATCCTCACGCTCGCTACGGATAGTGTAGATGTACTTTGTAATGGCGATGGAACTGGAATGACTATTGTAATTCCATCAGGAGGAGTACCACCTTATACTTATGCTTGGGATGACCTTGGAACTCAATCAACAGATACAGCTTTCGGTTTAACAGCCGGTACTTATTGTGTTACCGTTACGGATGCCAATGCCTGTATCAATAATCTTTGTATCACTATTGATGAACCGGCACTCATAGTATTGGACAGTTCTCAAACAAATGTGAGCTGTTTTGGTGGCAATGACGGTACGGCAACTGCTATTGTGGCAGGTGGCATACCAGGGTATATTTTCGCTTGGAATACAGTACCAAGTCAAACCAATGCCACGGCTACAGGTTTAACCATAGGAACCTATTGCGTTACGGTAACAGATGTTAATCTTTGTCAAGATTCTAGCTGTGTAACCATTACCGAGCCACCGCTGCTCACTGCACCGATAGTGGGATTTAACTTGAGTTGTAATGGCGTTTGTACCGGAACTGGAATAGTTACTCCTTCAGGCGGAACACCTCCATATGTGTACATTTGGGATGATCCAGGTGCACAAACTGATTCAGTTGCTACAGGGCTTTGTGCAGGCACCTGGAATGTAACCGTTACTGATGCTAACCTATGTACTGCAACAGCCTCTATTCTAATTACTGAACCACCGCTACTGGTACTGGATTCTGCCAAAGTTGACATTCTCTGTAATGGTGATGCAACGGGGCAAGCAATAGCCATCATAGCTGGTGGCTCTCCACCCTACGTTATCATTTGGGACGACCCAGGAAGTCAAACTACAGACACCGCATTTAACCTAACGGCAGGCACTTATTGTGTCACCATTACTGATGCGAACTTCTGTATGGACTCGAGTTGTGTTACACTGACTGAACCTCCGCCAATAGATCCAGGATTTAACACGGATAGTGCTACCTGTGGCGTCTGCGATGGTGTTGCACGAAGTGTTCCAACTGGCGGAATATCATCTTATACTTTTGACTGGCTGGATACCATACCTCCACAAAATTCAGCTGACACCTTAGACAGCCTTTGCGCCGGAGTTTACCAACTGGAAATAACTGATGCGAATGGATGTATTGATACATTTAGCGTGGGTATTTCCAATATTGGAGCACCTATTATCGATTCCGTAGACACAGTCAATGTATCTTGCTTTGGAGCATGTGATGGCTCGGCAACGGTTTATGTAAGCGGGGGCACTCCACCCTACACCTACTTGTGGAATGATCCTCTGACGCAAACAGATTCAGTGGCGACAGGCCTCTGTGCCGGGACATTTATATGTCAGATTACGGATGGCGCGGGTTGTATATTAACGGTAACCGTCATTATAACGGAGCCGACGCAAATCATTTCGAATATGGTAATCACCAGCATAGATTGCTTCGGAGCATGTAATGGAGCTGTTTCAGTTTCTCCTACTGGAGGTGTGCCACCATATACCTATTTGTGGGATGACATTGGGGCAAGTACGGACAGCTCTCTAACGGGTTTATGCCCTGATACACTTCATGTGACCATAACAGATTTTACTGGTTGTTCTATAATTGATTCTGTAATAATCACAGAACCAGCTGGAGCACTGACGGTCACTATTCCAGATAGCACAAACATTTCTTGTTTTGGCCTTTGCGACGGAGACGCAACAGTGCGCGCCACAGGAGGAACTCCTGGTTATACCTACGTATGGAGTGGGTTCCCTTTCCAATCAGATACGGTAGTTACAGGATTGTGTGCTGGGCTTACCAAGGTGGTGGTTACCGATGCGAATGGGTGCCAGGATTCTGTTGAAGTAAACATATTTGAACCCTCTGATTTAACCTCTTCTATAACCTCGGATACCAACATCAGTTGCTTTGGCCTCTGTGACGGGATTGCAATTGTTACTCCAGTTGGAGGAACACCAGGATATACTTACAATTGGTTCTCCGCAGGATCGTCAACGGACTCTACGGTTTCTGTACTTTGCGCGAATACATCTGATTCTGTAGAAGTTACGGATGCCAATGGGTGTCAGGATACAACTGTCGTCTCGCTAACAGAACCTCCTTTACTAACTATCTTAATAACAGATAGTACAAGCGTGAGTTGCAATGTCGCTTGCGATGGTTCGGTTACTGGAACACCCTCTGGTGGAACACCACCGTATACGTATTCATGGAATACAAGCCCGGTACAAACAGATTCAGTTGCTATAAACATTTGCGGTGGAGTTGCTGATACAGTTACTGTGACGGATGCAAACGGCTGTACAGCTATTGCCATTGTAACCCTGGCAGAGCCGGCTTTACTTACTGCCAGCATTACGGACAGTACAAACATAAATTGTAATGGTTTGTGCGACGGAACAGCTACTGTAACTCCGGTCGGTGGAACTATTAATTATACTTATAATTGGGTTTCGGCTGGTGCACAAACAGATTCCGTTGCTACAGGATTATGCCCTGGAACAATTGACACGGTAGTTGTTACAGATTCAAGAGGATGTTTTGACACCGCATTTGTATCATTAACCGAGCCCGGATCTTTGACTGCAAGTATAGACAGTGTGAACAACATTAGCTGTTTTGGACTTTGTAATGGGGTGATATACGCAAGTGCATCTGGTGGAACTACTCCCTATACATACCTTTGGTCAAATGGGGACACGGTAGATTCGGCGGTTGCGCTTTGTGCTGGAATAGCATACTTTGTTACTATAACTGATACGAATGGATGTCAGGATTCAATTATTGGAGGCACCATACTCACACAACCATCGGAAATTGTTGCAATCATTACCGATAGTACCGATGTAACATGCAACAGCGCCAATGGCCCCTGCGATGGTACGGCAACAGTATCCGTTAGTGGAGGATTTCCGCCTTATACATATCTGTGGTCAACCACTAATCTGCAGACCGATACTATGGCAACTGGGTTATGCGCGGGCCTAATCGACACCGTATGGGTAACTGATAGCATAGGCTGTACGGATACCACAGCCTTGACACTTTCGGAACCACCGCCTATCATTATCACGTTCACAGATAGTGCCTATCCAAGTTGTAATGCCGTTTGTGATGGAATGGCCACAATAAACGTGGTGGGTGGCACTCCTGCTTACACTTATTTATGGAATGATCCATCAGGTCAAACAGACACGATTGCTACTGGATTATGCGATGGATTTGCAACTGTACTTGTGACAGACTCACTTGGGTGTTTCGAGTCTGATAGCATAGAGCTCATTGAGCCTACACCGATAGTGATGAGCATTGTATCACAGACATCTGCATCCTGCGATAGCATTTGTGATGCTATGGCGGTAGTCTCAGCCACTGGCGGTACAAGTCCTTATACATTTACATGGAGCACAGGAACAGTGAATGATACTGCTACCGGTTTATGCGCATCTACCTACAGCATTACAGTTACGGATGGCAATGGTTGTACAACAGTTGACACGGTAGTAATTACCGGTCCTGCAGGATTGACATCAAGTATTACAACAATCACTATGATATCATGCTTTGGCCTATGTGATGGGTCAGCAATGGTAACGGCTTCAGGTGGTGTTCCTCCTTATACATATGCCTGGCAGGATACATCAATTGGAGCAATCGGAGGTAATTTCGATACTATTATGAACCTCTGCGCAGACAGTGATTACGTTGCGATTATTAGGGATGCCAATAATTGCCTGACAATGGTGCCCTTTATTATTACAGAACCTGCACCACTATCAGTAAACATTTGTGATACATTAAATGTAGCATGTAATTTATCGTGTGATGGCTCTGCAACCGTGTGTCCATCTGGTGGAACCCCTGCCTTTACATACATCTGGACCGACACACTTGGACAGATTGTAAGTACGGATTCAATAGCTGATAGTCTTTGCGCTGGAATATACAGGATCGACATTACTGATGGTAATGGCTGTATTGCTGTCGATTCACTTGTTGTGATCACACAACCAGATTTACTTTCTTGTTCGTTCTACGACACGGTAATGACCGGCTGTGGTGCTGATAGTGCCGTTGGTAAAGTGTGGGTAACTGGCCTTGGAGGAACTGCTCCCTACTCGTACGCTTGGAACACAACTGTGCTTCCGCCAGATACATTGGATTCTGCAATTAACCTTTTGGCAGGTAACTATAATGTAACGGTAACAGATATTAATGGTTGTCAGTCCGTTTGTGGCGTATCTATAACTGATACTTCAGATATGGCAGCCTCAATAACGGATTCTACAATGGTATCGTGTTTTGGACTGTGCGATGGAGAAGCGATTGTAACACCAACTGGAAGTACAAGTCCATATACCTACAACTGGGTAGATGTAACAGGTACACCTATCTTAGATTTTGACTCAACAGCCAATAACCTTTGTACGGGTCTGTATAGAGCTATCGTAGAGTCAAACGCTGGATGCCTGCGATCAATTCCAATATTCATCACAGAACCGGCGCTACTGGAGGCTACGATTATCGATTCAACGGGTGCGATGTGTAACAATGATTCAAATGGAACTGCCACTGTAGGCGTAACTGGTGGGTCAGCTCCTTACACTTATGCCTGGACAGATACGTTAGGGGCGACTATTGGCACTGATTCATTATTGGATTCAGTAATAGCTGGAATCTATTGTGTACTTGTAACAGACTCCAACGGGTGTCAAGATTCGATTTGCGTGACAATCACTCAACCAAATGTTTTAACTGTAACTGACAGCATTACACCTGCCACATGTAGTAACACTTGCGACGGTATCGCAGTAGTGACTCCGGCTGGAGGAACCGCACCTTTTACATATTCCTGGGCTCAGGATTCGACAAATACCAGCTCTACTGATACACTTTGCGTAGACACCTTTTATGTAACGGTTACAGATACAAATGGATGTTCCATAGTGGATACAGTCATAATTACACCTTCGATAGTATCAGTTGCCAATGCAGGCCCTGATACTACTATATGTCAAGGCGATACACTTACGCTTTCCGCAGGGCCAGCTGGCACTTATGATTGGTATCAGGACACCATTGGAACAAGTCTGGGAAGTACACAAACAATATCATTTATACCATCAGATTCTGGGTTCATCAGTTACATTCTGGTGGTCGGAGACAGTATATGTTCTGATACAGACACGGTGGTAGTTTATGTCATCCCCGTTAATGTAGACGCGGGTCCAGATGTTCAAATCGCTAAAGGACAGTGCGTAGATTTAAATGGAACAGTTTTGAACGGAACTGTATTTAACTGGACTCCAATAGCAACCTTGAATGATCCAAATATAGAGGATCCTGAAGCTTGTCCAGATGAAACCACGACATATTACCTAACTGCTACCAATGACTCTGAATGTCCAGGAACCGACTCTGTTACAATTACAGTAATTCCGGAAATTCCAGATGGAATCACTCCTAATGCGGATGGATACAATGACGTATGGGAGCTATTTATCTTGACCAACTATCCAAACTGTGAGGTACAAGTGTACAATCGATGGGGAGAGTTGATCTTTGAGAGCCCGGAAGGTGACATGTATGTCACGAAATTTGATGGAACCTATAACGGTAAACCCTTACCTGTAGGAACATATTATTACGTGATTAAGTTTAATGAAGACACCGACGGCATTCTGAAGGAGACACTGACGGGGCCGATAACGATAATGAGGTAAGACAAATAATATGAAGAATAGAATTCTATTGATTTGTGTATTTGTATCTGGCTTTGCAGCATTGCAAGCGCAGCAATTGCCTCAATACAGTCAGTACCTAATTAATGATTATGTGTTAAATCCGGCAATTGGTGGAAGCCATGATTATTTTGAGGCTAAGTCTAACAACAGATTTCAATGGACCGGAATAACTGATGCTCCTAGAACATTTATCTTAAGCATGCACGGACCATTAAAGTATGAGAACATGGGAATAGGTGGCTACATATTTACAGATGTAACTGGGCCCACTAGTAGGTTCGGAGTTTACATGTCCTACGCTTACCATATCAAGTTGACTGAGAAAATGAAATTATCTCTGGGGCTATTTGGTGGCATGTTGCAATACAATGTTGATGGCTCGAAGATTTCGATGGTCGACAAGGGAGACCCGCTGTCTAATCAAGGTGTACAGAGTGTGTACCTACCTGATGCAGGATTTGGTTTGTATTGGTATACAGACAAGTTTTATGTAGGAGCTTCTGTTCCACAATTGTTGCAAAATAAACTCAAGCTGTCTGATACTACTGATATCTTGGGAACTTTGAAAAGTCATTTCTATGTCACGGCCGGTTACAAATTCCAGGCAGGTGATAAATTTCAGATAGAACCTTCCGTTTTAATGAAGTACGTAGATCCAACCCCAGTTCAGTTTGATATAAGTGCAAGGGTTATTTATGACAAAATGATTTGGCTTGGAGTTTCATACCGAACAATGGATGCGATATCCTTCTTGCTTGGATACAGTTACAAAGAGCTGTTGATGTTTGGTTATTCCTATGACTACACTACCACTGAGTTACAGAATTACAGTTCTGGAACTCATGAAATAATGATCGGTTTTAGGTTTATCTCAAAGAAGAAAGAAGACAAGCCCGTATCAGACGCCATGTACTAGCGTCTAACATTTCTACATACCTTTACCCCTTAACTTTTAATTCAATTTCGTGAGTGATATATTGGTATTATCTGGCAACATTGTAGATGTTGTTGGCAAACGAATCTATCAGGGTGAGCTTCATATACAGAATGGTGTCATTGCTGATATAAAAGAGGTAAATACAGACGAGCAACATTATTTAATCCCCGGCTTTGTGGACGCCCATATACATGTAGAGAGCTCTATGCTCATTCCATCTGAGTTCGCACGCCTTGCAGTTGTTCATGGTACTGTAGGCACGGTTTCAGACCCGCACGAAATTGCGAATGTAGTGGGAATTGAAGGCGTGCGCTATATGATTGACAATGGGAAAAAAGTTCCTTTCAAATTCAACTTTGGTGCTCCATCCTGTGTTCCAGCAACGGATTTCGAAACTGCGGGTGCTGCAATTGACGCTGATCAGATCAAGGAGCTAATGTCATGGAAAGACATCAGATACCTTTCTGAGATAATGAATTTCCCAGGAGTGCTTGCAAAGGACGAGCAGGTATTGTTGAAAATTAAAGCTGCGCAAGATGCTGGAAAAGTTGTGGATGGCCACGCGCCTGGCTTAATGGGCGAAGACGCTAGAAAATATATTGAAGCTGGAATTAGCACTGATCACGAATGTTTCACAAAGGAAGAGGCTCTTGATAAGTTGAAATATGGAATGAAAATTATTATCCGAGAAGGAAGTGCTGCAAAAAACTTCGAAGCGCTTATTGAATTAATGGAAGATCACTCTGACAAAATCATGTTTTGCTCAGATGACAAGCACCCAAATGAATTGGCTGTTGGACACATTAATTTATTGGCCCAACGCGCCGTAGCGAAAGGATTTGATCCAATTACGGTACTGAGATCATGCTCTTACAATCCGGTCAAGCACTACAGTTTAGATATTGGACTTCTCCAGAAAGGTGATTTTGCCGATGTGGTTGTGGTTAAAGATTTAAAAGACTTTGGTGTTAATGAGACATATATCGATGGGGAGTTGGTTGCCCAAAATGGGAGTACATTAATTGAATCTGTATCAGAAAGAACAATAAATCAGTTCAACTGCGAGCCAATTGAGGAAACTGCTATCGAAGTGAATGCTGAGGGAGGTACGATAAAGGTTATTGAAGCATTTGACGGACAATTAATTACAAATGCAGGTGAAGCCACGGCTAAAAGTGTTGATGGAAAAATTGTCAGCGATACGGAAGAGGATGTTTTGAAAATGGTTGTTGTGAATCGCTACGGAAAAGCCCAACCTGCGATTGCTTTTGTAAAAAACTTTGGATTAAAAAAGGGCGCTATTGCATCTACTGTTGCACATGATTGTCATAATATAATAGCCGTTGGCGTGGATGATCAGGACATTATAACCGCCATCAACCTCTTGATTCGTTGTAAAGGAGGAGTTTCCTTGGTTTCCGATTCTGAACAATCTGTCCTTGAACTTCCAGTGGGAGGCCTGATGTCGAATATAGATGGATACAAAATAGCTGATGAATACGAAGCATTGGATAATAAATCTAAAGAGCTGGGATCTCAATTGAGCGCTCCATATATGACACTTTCGTTTATGGCTCTTCTGGTTATTCCTAAGCTAAAGCTGAGTGACAGAGGCCTTTTTGACGGGGAGACATTTCAGTTTACTTCCGTGTTTGTATAGGATAAGTGCGCTAGCCAATAATTCGTAAATTTGGGTAACTCTAATATTCGAGAGATGAAATCTAGTTACATAGCACATCTTCTTATTTGTCTACTCATAATTTCTTGCTCCACTTCTGAGGTAGAGGAGAAACTAAGCTATGGCTTTGTAAACAAAACAGGAGACCTTGTTATTGACGGAGGATTCGATGCCTGTGGCAGCTTTAGCCAGGGGCTTAGTTGGGCAATTTCCAATCAGGTAAGAGGATATATTGACAAAACGGGTGAGTTTGTAATACCGCCGCAATTTGAAATAGCTGGGTACTTTCATGAGGGTATGGCTTGGGTAGTAGTAATGGGTAAGCGAGGATATATCAATATGGAGGGCAAACTTATAATAGATGCCATTTATGATTATGTGGAAGATTTTCACGACGGCTACGCCAAGGTTTTAATCAATGGCGAAAAATGGGGGTACATCAACAAGATGGGTGAATATGCCATTCAACCACGTTACGACGCTTGCGGCGATTTTCACAATGGACATGCAACAGTTAAAGAAAATGGATTTACCGGGTTAATTGATAAGACAGGATTATATGTTATTGAACCTACATATGATGAACTTGGTTCATTTACCGATTCCATGATATATGCTAAAGTGAAAGGGAAATTTGGCTACATAAATCTGAAAAATGAAGTCGTTGTTGAACCAACGTATGATTTTGCGTCAGATTTCCATGACGGCAGAGCCATGGTGCAGTTGGGTACAAAATTTGGCTATATAGGTCTTTCAGGAAATGTGGAAGTCTCTATCAAATATGATGAAGCAGGAATATTTCATGATGGTGTTGCACGAGTTAAAACCGGAACTAAAACAGAATATATCGACCGAGATGGCGTTACTTTATTTGATTTCATATATGAATCGGGCAGCGATTTCTACGAGAGCCTCGCATGGGTATATCAAGATAAGAAATTCGGATTTATTGATAAAACGGGTCAACTCGTTATTAAAATGAAATATGCGGAGGCAGAAGATTTTCATGAAGGCCATGCCAGGGTGAGATATAAACCGAGTGATCTATTAGAAAAATAAATTAAACATGTTTATAGAACAGATATACACGGATTGCCTTGCACAAGCGGCTTATTATATTGAGTCTGAGGGAGAGGCGGCAATTATTGACCCAATCAGGGAAACCAAGCCTTATTTGGATTATGCCAAGGAGCGCAAGTCCAATATCAAATTTATTTTCGAAACTCATTTTCATGCGGATTTTGTATCAGGCCACATCGATTTGGCTGATAAAACAGGAGCACAAATTATTTTTGGCCCATTAGCCAATACGAAGTATGACGTACACAATGCTGTGGATGAAGAAATATTTGAACTAGGAAAAATCAAAATCAAGGCCATGCATACTCCCGGCCATACACCGGAATCCACATGCTATCTGCTATATGATGAAGAAGGTAATGAGCATGCAATATTTACCGGCGATACCCTCTTTGTTGGTGATGTAGGTCGGCCCGACTTGCTTGATGGCACCATGACCAAAGAAGAATTGGCAGGAATGATGTATGAATCATTGAATAACAAAATTAAGGTGCTGCCAGATGAGGTAATTGTATATCCAGCCCACGGACCAGGGTCAAGTTGTGGCAAAAGCCTTGGAGACGAAAAATCCTCTACAATTGGAGCGCAAAAGAGTTCAAACTACGCTTTGCAGGAAATGTCTAAGGATGAATTCATCAATATTGTTACGGAAGGATTGCTTCCTCCACCTCAGTACTTTTTTACTGATGCTATGATCAACAAAAATGGATCAGACAATGTGGAAGAGGTATTGGAAAGCAACGTAAACGCCCTTTCTTTGGATGAATTCAAGACCGCTTTATCAAATGGCGCTACAATTATTGACAGCCGATTTATGGACGTTTTTGAAAAAGGATTTATACCAGGGTCCATCAATATTGGATTAGATGGCATGTATGCAATCTGGGTAGGGACACTGATTAATCACGACGCACAATTGTTGATTGTTGCCGAAAATGGCATGGAGGAAGAGTCAATTCAAAGATTAAGTCGTGTTGGTTACGACAATGTTCTGGGATACTTGGAAAATGGAATTAATGCCTGGACTGAAGACAATGAAAGACTTGATAGTGTAGATGCCTTCACCCCTGAACAGTTTGCGCGTCAGCTCGATGAAAATACCACTGTGCTTGACGTTAGAAAGGTTGTTGAATATGAGGAGGGTCACATTGAAAATGCAATTAATATTCCACTAGCAATTCTTGAGAAATCCTTAGACCAATTAGACAAGGACAAGACCTATCATGTTCATTGTCTAACCGGATATAGGTCCATGTCGGCCATTGCCATTTTAAAAGCCAATGGATTCAATAAATTGGTAAATATCAGTAAAGGAATGGAGGGTCTTCTGGAAACGGATATCCCAATGCTTACAAATGAGTTGGCTTAAGTTTAGACAACCTTTGGTCCGCTGAAAACGTAATACCTCCGTTCACATCTTAAAAGAATGAGAAAACCATACATATTACTTTCGTTTTCAATAATTATTGTAGCAATTGCATGTTATGAGCTTGCCATGACTAGCACCTCAGCTCCACCTGTTTCAAGGACAGGTGCACCGGGAGAAACGAGCTGCTCTGCCTGTCATGGTAATTTGAATACTGGGCCGGGTGATATTCTTCTTTCACTAGACACTATACAATACATCCCTGGGAACACCTATACCGCCAGCTTACAAGTTGTTGATGGAGGAAAATCTAAGTTTGGGTTCCAAATCACAGTTCTGGATACAAATGATAATATGGCGGGAAGTTTTATTGTTACAAACACAACAAACACAAGTGCGCAATCAGGTTTTGGCCGTGGTTACTTAGGACACAAAAATGCCAATAGCACAAGTACATGGCAATTTGACTGGGTGGCTCCAGGGTCAGATTTAGGGCCACTTACTTTTTACGTAGCAGGTAATGGTGCGAATAACAACAACAGCTCTAGTGGAGATAACATTTATACCCGTTCATTTATGATCCAATCTTGTCCTGTAACCTCGAGTATTGTGGGCTCCAGTGTTGTATGTAATGGAGAAACCACGGGTTCGGCAGATTTGACAGTAACTGGTGGTGATCTACCGTACACTTTCGCCTGGTCGACCTCAGACACTACTGAGGACGTATCTAACCTGGCAGCAGGTACCTACTACGTTACCATCACTGATTCCTCCTCATGTACCGTTACTGATTCTATAGTTATCACGGAACCTCTTCCCATCGGAGGCACGTTTAGCGTGATTGAGCCAAGTTGTTTTGGCATTTGTGATGGAAGCGTTACCGGAGCCCCCACTGGTGGCACAGGAAGTCCTTCCACATGGGGTTGTGTTTGGAGTAATGGAGATACAGGTTTAACGGCCGTGAATTTATGTACTGGAATGATAACGGTTATTATGATTGATTCAGTTGGGTGTACTGCGAATGATAGCGTTTTAATCACAGAACCTGCGATACTCGCCAACTCCGGTACATCTACAGATGTTTCATGTTTTGGGCTTTGCAACGGCAATGCACTTACCAATATTTCAGGCGGAACACCTCCTTATACCTTTGCATGGGATGATCCAAACTCAGATACCAATTTGGGAGTTACCGGCTTGTGCGCAGGCACCTATCATGTTACTGTTACGGATTCAAATGGATGCGTGCTTCTCGATACATTTCCTATTCTCGAGCCCACGATACTCTCAGCAACCATAAGCTCTAAATCCGATGAAGTTTGTGGTGGCGCCTGTGACGGAAGCGCAACCGTTTCTGCATCTGGAGGTACAACGCCTTACACCTATACATGGAGTGGCATATGTACAAGTTCGAGTTGTACAAACGTATGTGCAGGAACTTTCTCCGTAACAGTTACTGACAATAATGGGTGCAACATAGTCCTCACCGATTCCATTCAAGGCCCTACTCCATTGTCCAATATTGTTGGAAGTACAAATTCCACCTGTGGAATTGCTGATGGCAGCACCTACATTGTTGAAAGCGGTGGTGTACCACCTTATACCTATTTATGGGATGATCCCCTGTCTCAAACGAATGATACGGCCTTCAATCTGCTTTCTGGCACCTACACCGTACTGGTAATAGACTCCAACGGTTGTCCTGATTCAGAATCAGTTAGTGTTAGTGATATTGGTGGTCCAATAATTACAACAGATACGCTTACGTCCCCTACCTGCAACGCTGGTATGGATGGGGCGATTTTTATCTCTATATCAGGAAATGCCCCACCATTCACCTTTTCCTGGGACAATGGAGAAACCGTTGAGGACATTGACAGTTTAACTGCTGGAACGTATACTGTGACCGTTGTAGATTCTCTTAACTGTAGCAGAATAGAGGCTATTTTATTATTGAATCCAGCGATTATTACAGGTACTTCATCAGAAAACATTTGTGCAGGGGATAGCATTTTCTTACAAGGAAATTATCAAAGCAGTGCAGGAACATATGTGGACACATTAACGGACTTGAACGGCTGTGATAGTATTCATTCAACGTCGCTGTTGGTTAACTCAACTCCCTCAGTTAGCTTCACTGGTCTGGATTCAATTTATTGCTCAGATGAATCTGCAATACTTATGGTAGGCTCCCCCTCAGGAGGAATTTTTACTGGAACGGGGGTGGCAGACGATTACTTTTACCCAACCACCGGAGCAGCCACCTATCTGGTAACTTATACTGTAACCGATAGCATGAATTGTTCTGCTAGCTCAACCCATTCAGTAATGGTCAACTTTTGTGTTGGTATAAAGGAAGCAAGTAGCGTACCGCTGATCAAAATATATCCCAATCCGAATGATGGCAACTTCATCTTGAATTTTAGGAGTGAAGAATTACAAGATATTAAGTTGAGCATATTGAATATTACAGGTCAGATCGTTTATACGGATATGATAGCTGTACAGAAAGGAACTTTCGAGAATACCATTTCCATTAAGTATATGCCGCCCGGCATATACTTTCTTCAACTGGTGACGAGTGCTGGTTTGTATACCAGGAAGTTGGTGATCAGATAAACGATAAATTGAATCTCCACCAAAAAATGATGAAACTCTATTTAGTAATAATCATCACTCTTGGCACATATCTGGAGATTTTTGCTCAAACATCGATTTACCATAAATTTCCCGTGTCTAATGCATACTGGAATGAAAGTTCAGGCGGCTATCAGTGTGACTGCTGTTCCGATTATCAATATAAAATTTCAGGTGACACAATTGTAAACAGTATTCTCTATCGTAAACTTTGGATAAATGGTGTTAATTATTGGCCCGATCTATTATCGCAATTTTGCTCACCAAATATTTCTGGATATATTGATGAATATGCAGGTGCTTATAGGGAGGACACACTGGCCCAAAAGGTATATTACCTCCCGAGTGGTGCCAGCTCAGATACCTTATTATACGATTTCACCGTGAATGTTGGTGACACATTGCCCTTAAGCTACACAGTTGTAGTTAGCAATAGTGTTGTTACATCAATTGATTCGATTCTTATAGACAATAATTATCGCAAGAGAATTGAAATATCTGCGGATGTCGGGCTAAATGTTTTCTGGATAGAGGGAATCGGAAGTACATTCGGGCTTCTTACAACTTTAGAAGTTCAGTTTGAACACTATATTAACTTGGTTTGCTTTATTGAAGATGGGCTAACAATTTACCCAAATGTGACATATCCGTGCGATTCAATAGTTTCTATTGAAGAACGACTTAGCGAACCTGAGATAATAATTTCACCTAATCCTGCTTTAGACCGGATTAGAATACAAGTGCCTGAAAATTTAATTGTAAAGTCAGTTCAAGTTTGTAATGTTATGGGGCAAATTGTTATATCCCAAAAGGGCTTGGGATTGAATTCTGTTAATATTACTCACTTACCATCTGGGATATACCTGCTAAAAATGCTAACCAGTGCTGGTTTGTTGACAGGGAAGTTGGTGATTCGATAGTAGTTATTATGAAACCGTGCATTTTCTTCTTCATTGCATTTCAATTCAGCATTGTTACTGGTTTTGCTCAATACAAGACCAATGAGATTACAGAAACTTTAATAGGCACTTGGGTTTGGGAACATACTAAAATATGCCAAAGATCAAATCCTGCAGATCGAACTCCACAATCAGAAGGATACACTTTAAAACTTATTTTTGATAGTAAGACTATGAGACTGTTTCGTAATGATTCACTCCGTGATGAATCGTTCTTTGAAATCTTGCTACAAAATGGTGGCGATTTTTTCAATAGCCATATTTATCGTGGAATGATTAAAATTGAGGACGATCAGCTTTCTATTTCAACTTGTGGATCCGATGGTGTGCATCGGGTGTATACCAGAATGGGGGAATAGCCCTCCGCTTTGTTGCGCGTTTAAAACGCGTAACAGCGCAAATTTGGCCCCTCACTGTTGCGCGTTTTAAACGCGTAACAGCGCAGACTTCGCTTTAACCAGGGCAGCTTCAATCCCATCTACATTTTTACTGTAGGCAGGGTGAAAAGCACCCCCTGTTTCTAAGCTCGCCACAGGCTATGCATAGAAACTGTCCCCCTACCAGTAGGGGGACGGCGAACCTGCCAGAGGCAGCGTGAGCAGGGGGTAACACCGAAGTCCTTACTCAATATAAGACTTTGCCTTCTCCAAGGCCGACTCAATTCCCTCAATACTTTTTCCTCCCGCCGTGGCGTAGAAGGGTTGTCCTCCACCACCTCCCTGGATTTCTGTGGCCAGTTCTCGAATAATAGTAGAAGCATCCAGATCCCTGCTCTTTACAAGATCCTCTGAAATAATTACAGTAAGCATGGCCTTGTCATTGACAGCGCTTCCGATAACCATAAAAAAGTTTTCGTTCTCTTTTTTCAGCTTAAACCCGATGTTCTTAATTGAATCTGCATCCAGATCAACGCGTTCAATCAGGCAGCTAACTCCATTGACGTTTTCAATCTTGTCTTTTAATGCTTCCCCTACCCCATCTGCTTCCAGTCTTTTGAGCTTTTCTAAGGATTTGGTAATGGATGAGTTTGCCAG
>NVRZ01000033.1 GCA_002401055.1 Bacteroidota bacterium | reverse complement strand
AACCTTCAATCTAAACTAAAAGCAGAGATCGTCTATATCAACGGAAAGCATTTGCCTTTTGTAGATAGCCTGTCGCTTGATGCCGCTAAAGCAAGAGGCTTAGAATTGAAGAGCAATGGTATTAGCTCTGAGAACACAAACAAGGTTGTGCCTCTTAACGATACAAATATTGATGAGAGTGAAGCCGCACGCCAAGAAAGAGAAATGATACAGCAAGAGGAACGAAAAATTGAAGACTACTTCAAGGACCCAGACACAGAAAATAAAATTGATATTGACCACTATGTATTTGAATCTGAGCTGGAGGAGGTTGAGCAAGAGAAGGAGCCCGAAAGCATTCTTGATTCTGCATCAATTGATAACGACGGTAACACTACTAATGATAATGACATCGCCCGAGGCACCCCAGTGGTTCAAGAGACCTCAGCTTCTACTAAGGTGTTAGAACCTAAGAAGAATGAACTTGTTCGGGTTATAACTCAACTCCTTAAACCTACAAGACAGTGGAATTACAACACTGCCTTTTCAATGGATTATTTCATCAGCCAGCTTGACAACCGTTACTTAAATTCAACATATCAAAAATTTACTGGCGGTGGTGCCATTTATACAAACCCGGGGTTGAACCTCTTTTTTAAAATAGGTGTAAGCGATCTGCTTGACGACTTTCGAATTGCAGGAGGCGCCAAGCTGTCGAGCAACTTCAACAACAATGAATATTTCCTGAGCTTTGAAAATTTAAAGAAACGATTTGATAAGCAACTGGTTTTTCATCGCCAATCAATCCTGACATTTAAAACGGACGGAACTGGAGTTAAAATACATACGCATGATCTGAGATACACTACAACCTACCCGATAAATGAGGTGATGTGCCTGAAAGGTAGCGCAGTAATTAGAAATGATAGAAATGTAATCCTATCAACCGACCGCCTTACTGTGCAAGAGCCCAACACTTATGATACCTGGGCGGGGCTCAAGGCTGAATTCATTTTTGACAATACGATTAGCCGGGGCCTGAACCTATACAATGGAACCAGGTACAAGGTCTTTTTTGAGTGGTACAAGCAAGTGGACAAGAAAGAAACTGACTTATATGTCCTTGGGCTCGACTTTAGACATTATCAAAAAATTCACCGCGATTTGATCTGGGCCAACCGATTTGCAATCAGCAGTTCATTTGGCGACAACAAGCTAGTCTACTATTTGGGCGGCGTAGATGGCTGGCTTAAGCCTCAATTTAATAACGACGTCGCTATATCTCAGGATGAAAACTATGCATACCAAACCCTTGCTACAAACATGCGGGGATTCTGGCAAAACATAAGAAATGGAAACAGTTTTGCGGTGATCAATAGTGAGTTGAGATTCCCCGTTTTTAAATTTTTTATGAATCGTCCTATGAAATCTGATTTCCTTAGAAACTTTCAGGTACTGGCTTTTGGAGATATTGGAACTGCCTGGACTGGCAAAACCCCCTACTCTTCCGACAACTCATTCAACACAGACAATATTGAAAATGGGCCGATAACAGTTCGCTTGATTCATCAACGGGAGCCCATTGTAGCAGGATATGGAATAGGCCTGCGTACCAGATTATGGGGATACTTTATTAGAATAGATTATGCAAGAGGAATTCAGGATGGCATATCCCAGAAAGGATTGTTTTACTGGTCACTGAGTCTCGACTTTTAATATCTCAAACTTCATCAATTCCCTTTCAAGCTTTGGAAATTAAAGACAAAATAAAACAACTGGCATCGGAATATCGCAGTGAGATTATTGCAATCCGAAACGAAATTCATGCCAACCCTGAGCTTTCATTTGAGGAGTACAACACTTCAAAATACGTTGCTTCAATTCTCAATAAATCCAATATCAATTACGAATCGGGCCTGTTAAAAACCGGATTATTGGCGAGCATAGAAGGAAAAAGTACGGAAGGTAAAACGATTGCACTGCGTGCAGAACTAGATGCACTACCAATCTTCGAAGAAAATAATGTGCCTTATAAATCAAAAAATGAAGGCATTATGCACGCCTGTGGCCACGACGTCCACATGGCATCTATTTTGGGTGCAGCCAAAATCCTTAATGAGATTAGCGACGAATGGAATGGAAAAGTAAAAGTCTTATTCCAACCCGGAGAAGAAAAATTACCCGGTGGTGCCGCACAAATGATAGAAGGTGGAATCATCGAAAAAATGGACGCCACCTGCATGATGGCGCATCATGTTATGCCTACTATTGATGCAGGCAAAGTGGGATTTCGTGCTGGTATGTACATGGCATCAGCCGATGAGATATTCATTACAGTTAAAGGGAAAGGAGGTCATGCGGCTCTTCCAAAACTCAATATCGACCCGATTCCAATAGCCGCTGAAATTATTCTGGCCATGCAAAAAATTACTCCAGAAGATGAGGAAATCCCCATGGTACTTTCGATTGGAAAGGTAACTGCTGCAGGCGCAACCAATGTTATTCCCAATCATGTTGAAATGGAAGGAACGTTCAGGACCATGAACGAGGACTGGCGAGCCAAGGCCCACGAGCTCATAGAAAAAACTTGTGTTGACATTGCAAGTGCTCACAACGCATCTTGCGAAATAGAAATAAAAAAGGGGTATCCATTTCTCCAAAATGATGTGACACTTACTGCTGAATCTAAAAATCTGGCAATAGAATATCTCGGCGCCGATAATGTAGAAGATTTGGAGCTTCGAATGACAGCCGATGACTTCGCCTCCTTCTCTCAGCACATGACAACTTGCTACTACAGACTCGGAATTAGAAACGAAAGCAAAGGAATAACTTCAGGTGTACACACCCCTACTTTCGATATTGATGAGCAAGCTCTGGAAACGGGAATGGGCCTAATTGCCTGGCTGGTCTACAGTCAACTCGCCAAGGTATAGGTGCGGAACCTAGTCTTTAAAGATTCTAAGCAAGGCCTTCTTCCCATCGGCTTCGGCGCGTACAAGGTAAAGTCCTGACGCTAAGTTTTCAAAACTTAAATTAAGTTTCTGCGCCTCGTTAAACTCTTGATAGATCAATGTTTGACCCGTTAAGTTCATAACAGAAACACTGACAAGCTCATAAACTTCGCCGAACTCAATCGTTATATAATCAGATACAGGATTGGGATAAACCAACAATGAATAATCAAACTCGTTGTAAAGAATCCCTGATAATACGACATCCACACATACAGAGGTATCTACACATCCATCAAGTGTTAAGGCTACCTTGTAACCGCCATCTACAGTTACGGTAAATGACTGACCGGTTGCACCAATAATAGCATTGTTCGTACAATCCATCCATTGGTAGGTGTCGTTTGCAGCAACGGTTAACACGTTGGTTACTTGTGTAACACTAACATCCAAAGAAGTTATAGACAAACTCGTGGTTACCGTGCTATCACATCCATAAACAGAGGTGATATTACTGATGTGAACATTGGCCACAGTTGAAACAACGCCGTCAGGAAAAACGTAGAAATCACCGTCACACATACTTGCTGACTCCGAAGTGGCATATGATTCATGTACCGATAAACTGGTTGTTATTACGCTATCGCAGCCCATGTTAGTCGTAAAAAAACTTGACTGAACCGTATCCGAATTCCCTGTTGTTCCGTCCGGAAAAGTATAAGTATCACCTATGCATATATCCGCACTTTGATTAACCATAATAGTTGGATCAACGGTCAGGTTCGTAGTTACATTGCTGTCGCAGCCTCCTATGCTCGTCAAAACACTCACGTGTGCTTCTGTTACTGTTGAGGTGGCTCCATCAGGATATGTATGTGTCGCTCCACTACAAATACTAACCTCTTCTGTTGTGTAGTAAGCGGAGTCATCGGTGAGCGTGGTAACGATTAAACTATCACATCCATCCATGGTTGAAAGGGTGCTGGTATGTACTGTGGCTACCGCGGATGTACTTCCATCTGGAAAAGTATAAGTAACGCCACCACAAATACTCGCATTCTCACTGATACTGTACACGAGATTAATTGAAAGAGAAGTAACTATTACGCTATCACAACCAGCAGCGCCACTAAGAACGCTGGTTTGAGTTGTAGCAACAGAGTCGGATGAACCGTCAGGAAATGTGAATATACTTCCATCACAAATAGATGCGGTAACGCTATCTGTTGATCCAAAATCAACTGTAAGTGTTGTAGCAACAAGGCTATCACAACCATTCGCACCCGATAAAGTACTTGTATAAGTAGTTGCTGTCGTTGAAGTGCTTCCATCCGGGAAAGTATATGTATCACCATTACAAATACTGGCGGCCTCACTGGTGCTGCTTCCAGTCTTAACCACAATGCCAAGATTTGCACAGTTACCCGGAGTAATGCATCCCCCCTCACCTCTTAAATAATAGATCGTATTTGCTGTTGGAGAAACAACTATTGAATTTCCCGAGCCTATTGAAGTACCACCGCAGCTACCAGTGTACCATTGCCATACAGTAGCGCTGTTTAAACTACCACTTGCTGTAAGTGTTACTGAGTTTCCTTCACAAACCGTATCCATTGTTGTTACAACGGTTGGTACATCAGGATCTATACAAGCTGGTGGCAAGGTGGTACAAATTTCCAAGCCCCATGAATCGAGCGATCCCCCATCGCTTCCAACATTGTCAGCAACCGTTAAAACCCAGGTGCCCGTAGGTATCTCACCATTAAATGAAGCCAAAGAACCCAGTGGCTGGTACGTTCCGCCACCCACCGGAGGACAAGGTAAAGCACCCGGTGTCGCCTGGTCATCGAGGTTAACATCAAAATTATTCTGATTTCCACATATCTGATCTATCAATATCACACTAGTACCAGATGGACTTTGCAGCGTGAAAGTGAGATCCTCAATCCATGTATGGGGGCCCATAAGGCTCACAACATTAACATCAACGATGGTATCGGTAAGGGAAATTGTCAAATTAGATGTAATAGTAGGCGTCCCCATGGATGTAATCGCTACTGGCACATCTGTACTCATGAGCGTATTGCAATTACTAGTTGTAAAGGAAAAAGTTGTTGATGCAGAAGCTGTACCGCAGAGATTATATACCGTCACATGCCAAAAGTATTCAGTAACGGAAATAAGCGCAGATGAAATAAAGCTATTCGTTGTAAGGCCAATGTCGCTATCAACAACAGCAGCAAAACCCGCATCTGTTGCAATTTCTATGTCGTACATAATATCACTTCCGGCAACAGCTGTCCAGTCAAATGCGGTTAAAACGGAAACACCCGATGCACCATCTGCTGGGTAAGTTAGAGTAACTGCAGAGGGCGCGCCATCAAGAACATTTAAGGTAATCATAACAGTTTTGGTGGCAGAGGTTGACGTTCCAGTTACCGTAATGCTATAGGTTCCTGTCATCGCACCTGTAATACCCGTTATCGTCATCTGAACTGCAGTCCCATCTGAAACCGCAGTAGCAGGAGTAAAGGCAACTGTTGTTCCAACAGGTTGGCCCGTGGCCGAAAAAGTAGTGGTTTCATTGAATCCTAAAAATGTGTTGTAAGTAAAACTGTAAACTGCGGTATCGGTTGGACAAACATCCACGGTAGATGAAGAGAAGCTCATGGCAAAATCTGCCTCTACTATCGTGAGATCGGCATCATTGATATCAAAGAAAATATTGCCTGAACCTCGCACCATTATTCTTCCCGTTGTAGTAGCTGCACCTGTTGGAACCGTAATTGTGGCAGAGCCATTGTTGCTTGTTGCGGCTACAATTGTAATTGAATAAGTAAACCCACCATCGGTAGAAAGAAAAATATCCACATTCGCTGTATTAACTGAACCCCCACTTGTGCTGGCAACATCCCAAGTAATCGTTTCAGTTGCTCCTGCATTCCAGGTAGTTGCCGTATTTTGGGATGTAACCACAAAGGGTCCTGCACTTCCTATTACAGTTACTTGCATAATGTCGTCGTGGGTTTGTGGGCCACTCACATCATTATCGCGAACCACAAATGAGAACTCCATACTTCTTCCCACTGTAGGAGTCACTTCCCATGTCGGGAACAAATTACCTGCAATGATATCCGTGATTTGCGGCATATACCGATCCATCGAGACTATCGGTAGTTTTGCCCGATATAGTGGCCCTTGCGTCCACGTCGATTGCGGAGACCCATTTGAAGGAGCTTGTTCAGGATCATTCTGCGACCAGTTATAAGTTAAAGATCCCATGCCATCGGCGTCTGTTGCAGATCCCTCTAGAACAAATGCTGTACCCTGAGGTATTGTGTAATTGGCTCCAGCACTTGCCACAGGTGGATTATTTGAAAGAGAAGTCTGAATACCACAAGTGCTATTGCCGGTCTGGATATTCTGAGTAATATCCCTGCTATTGACATAGTTGAAATGTGCATCACTGAAATTCTGCACATTGGTTCCACAAATACCCGCGTAACCCATGATCGAACTTCCGCTGGCTGGTTCGACCTCTGTCGATCCACTTCCACTTCTGCTACAAGTGTTCATCGTATGATACCCACCAAATTGATGGCCCATTTCGTGCGCTACATAATCAATATCAAAAGGATCGCCTACCGGATTGGAACCACCTGTATACCCGCTTCCTTTACTCCCCGACACGCAAACACATGAAATACAACCTGCGTTGCCTCCACCAGTTGTATTGAAGTTATGTCCGATGTCGTAATTTCCATCACCTATCTGATCATCAATCACTTGTTGTGTGGTATTGTTCCACTCCGTGCTCCAGGGATCTGCTGAGGTACTTCCCCAATATATGATCGTATCCATGTTAGGGACAAACTGCAAGGTAACAGAGAAATCTATTTCATAAACTCCGTTTACCCTGTTCATTGTTACGGTCATTGCCGCCATGATATCCGCCAGCTCTGTACCTGTGTTGGCAAAGTAATTTCCGTATTCTGCTGTACAAGAGAGCGCAAGGCGATATGTTCTAAAAATTTGATCGTTGGCTGAAGAAGTCTTGGGTTGTCCTCCATTGGTCTTCATGGCTGGGGGAGGCTGAACATTGCCCATCAAGCACTGAAAATTAAGTGGGTCCTTCGATATTGAACTTCGATCATAGACGATATATTTCTTTCGGTCATTGGTATATGGATCAATATAACAGGCTGGCCCAGTTCCGGATAAAGTGAAGCAATGCAGCCCAAATTTGGTAATACTAAACCGCATATAAGCCGTTGGATCGTCAATACCTTGCGCCACATAAGTTTTTATGCCCGGGTATTTTACGGCCAAATCAGGATGCATGATTGACGACTCCAGCACCTTGAACTTTTGCAAAACACCACTCGAATTGGGAAAATCTATGTAAACATAATTCGGATGAGCACCAACTCCTCGGTGTGACGCTCCCCGAAGAGCGAATTTGAGCTCGTCAATATTGAGGGTATAAAGTTTATAGGATGCAGGAATCGTATAGCGCTGTAGCTTATTTACATTGGCTGCCTGCGCGCCCGCTGCCATCCAAAGCACAGGCGATTGAAGTTTGCTCTGAGCCCCTGTTAACAGTGGACTGCTCTGCGCGTCCACAAATTGGATAGCAGTTAGCAATAAGAAAAGGATTGTAAGAATCCTTGATAAATAATATCTCATGGCAAATACATTATTGTTATTGTTCTACATAAGTACTCGGTCTTAGGACGTATTTGGGGCATAAATGGTTGTATTCCGACCTGAAATATACGAAATAGAATTGTGAGAAGTTATAATTACGAATCTGATTTGGTAAAAAATACGGGCACTTTCAGGCACGTTCAATTTGACTCAAAACTCGCTTTGTGAGCTTTGCTTTTATAATCTCATAAGACTTTGCAATCCATTCCTTCAGCTCATTTTCACTGATGTAGTTGAAATCATGCATAAACACCCATTTGGCTCTTCCCAGATAGGGGGCTGATATAAAGTGCTCTGAGTCTATGAGTTCGGAATACTGTTCGGGAGTTACTTTGAAACAAAGTGTTCCAGTGTCAGTAAGGCCAGCCATTGTGAATATTTTCCCCCCTACGCAAAAGCAGAGATTGTCTTCCCATTTAACATCTTCGGTAACACCAGGCAGGGACATGCAGTATTGGCGGAGTTCTTCGAGGTTCATCTAATCTAAGCTTGGGTTGCACAAGTTTATGATAAAAGATAGCTCGTGCAAATCCATTTAAGCAAAGGAAGAAATTAAAAAATAATGCCGTAATCTAAACCATGATCGTTCAGCAATTCACCGAACAATACTTACATGCCCAACGTACTTGTGTTCCCGATTTAAATAATCGACGGTAAGTATTAACCATATATAAATGTCTTCCTGCGCAATTCTGGATCCACCGTTGGCAGTTCCATCCCATCTGCTCAAGACATCAACACTTTTAAAGATCATATCCCCCCAACGATTGTAAATATACATTTCGAACTTAGCATCTTCTAAGCCCAATCCCTGCGGGAAAAATTCATCATTCATTCCGTCTCCATTAGGTGTAAAAGTGTTTGGAGCAAACAGGATATAATCAGGTAACACATCGATATAGAGAGTTGTATCATGAGTGCACCCATAATCGTCAACGACTAGCAAGTTAACCGGATAACTCCCAGGGATAAAAGGAAATTGGAAACTGCTATTTTCAAGTGTGTCTGTCCCGATGGTAGAGTTATCCAAATTTAAGAATGTCCAGTACCATTCAATAATATCTCCCACTGACTCGTCTGTGAATGTAACTTCAGAATCATAAAGAGATACAGGATTTGGTTCAGCGAAAAAATCCGCGAGTAGCACTTGGGAACCAGAGGAAATAACGGAAATACTAATCGTGCTGGTACAGGAATCAGCATCGGTAACCAAAACCGAATAATCACCAACACCTACCCCACTTAATACGGCAGTCGTTTGATTGGCAGGATCATCCCAAGAATAGGTGTATGGAGTAATCCCTCCAACCACCACCACTGTAGCATTGCCATTTGTGTCCCCAGCGCATTTAACCATTCCAGTATCGGATATAATAAGCACAAGAGCTGCATTTTCAGTTATTAACACGATCTCTACCTCGGTACATCCATTCAAATCAGAGACCGTAACCTGATAGAACCCAGCAATTAAACCAGTTGCCGTAAAATTCGTTTGAGCATTCGGATCATCCCACAGGTATGCATAGCCGGGCGAGCCACCGGTAGCCAAGACAGCCGCCTCACCATCGCTATTTCCAGAGCAAGTAACGTTTACATAGGTAATTACGGTGTTCAATGCTGAAGGCTCTGTGAGTGTTGCATCGTCTATGAGCATACACCCGTTAGCGTCAGTCACCGTTACACCATACAATCCTGAACTTAAGCCAGTTGCAATGCTGTCCGTTTGAGCTACAGGATCATCCCATAAATATGTCAAGGGTTGTGCACCATTTAGAGCCGATGCATTTACTGATCCAGTAGCTTCTCCAAAGCACAATATATCGCTTCCAGCTAATGTCAAGGTCAAATTGTTATCATCGAATATTGAAATGACCTCAATCGAAATGCACCCTACACTGTCCGTAACCGTTATTGAATAGGTTCCCACTGATATCCCCGCTATATCCTCTGTTGAATCCAGATTAGACCATAAGTAAGTGAAGGGGGCAGTACCCCCGCTTAAGCTCACATAAATATTGGCATCATTACCAGGGCTACACGACTCAAAAGTTGTAGAATCAACGACAATGGTTGGAGCACTTGCAGAGTTGAGCACATAACTGACTGAATCCAAACATGAATTGGAATCAGTAATGTACACCGTATAGATACCAGCATCTAACCCTGTAGCTGTACTTGAAGTTTGAATCAAAGAGTCATCCCAAGTATACATATACGATGGAGTACCTCCCGACACTACAACAGTAAGCTCTCCATCATTACCTCCACAAGTCGGACTGGCACTGGTAATCGCCGAACTCATTTGTGGAGGTGCCGTGATACTTATGCTATCGCCATAGACAACACAACCAAGGCTGTCAACAGCAGTCACATAGTAAGTGCCTGTGTCCAGATTAAAGAAACCACCAGAACTTTGATAGGTCAAACCACTATCTATTGAAACCAGCAACGGCCCTGTGCCTCCGACTGCAAGGATGTTTATACTACCATCACTAATTCCATTGCAAGTTATAGATGTGAATGCTGAGCTTATTGATATGGGGGGTGGCTCCGAAATTGTAATCGCAAGATCCACTGTTACGCAGTAAGGTTCACAGCCTGTGCTGTCCTGCACAACAATGTCATAATTGCCTGCACCCAAGCCTGAAAAAAAACCTGAGGTATTGTTGAAGGAGGCTCCATTGTCTACTGAATATACAAGGGGGCCTAAACCTCCACTTGCTCCTATTGTAATTGTCCCGTCTGACGCCCCCCCACAAGATAAATCTGTCCAGGATATAGATAGAACACTTGGCCCTTCAATTGAAAACTCCCAAAAATCATCTAAATAAGTACTGGAAGTAGCTGAACCCGTGCCAACATAGCCCTTGTTCCCAATGGAAAACCCGACTGCTCCTACGCGTTGACTTCCGCCTAAATCTGGCATTTGCATCCATGTATCCGTGCTTGGGTTGTACGCCCAAAAGTCCTTTGTTCCACTACCACTTCCTAGGTCTCCTGTTCCTATATATCCATAACACCCAAATGCAAATCCAACTGCCGAGAAACGCGGGGAACCTCCAAAATCAGACTTTTGAGTCCAGGTATTTGCAAGGGGATCATATTCCCAAAAATCCTTAAAAATGGTATTCTGATCTTCTCCAACGCCTATATATCCATTTCCATTTAGCGCAAATCCTGTTGCTAAATGTCTAACACCTCCTCCAAAATCTGCTTTCTGAACCCAAACATTTGAATTAGGGTCATACTCCCAGAAGTCTGGATAATAGGTTTGATTGTAATGACCAATACCAACATAACCTTTGTTGCCAACCGTAAACGCTGTTGCGCAGTGCCTTGCTACTCCGCCAAAGTCAGCTATTTGAGTCCAGGTATTTGCCACCGGGTCAAACTCCCAGATGTCTTTCCTCGGAATGCTTCCATCCCAACCGGTTCCTACATAACCTTTTGATCCGATGGTAAAAGCCAATGAGACATTTCTGCCAGGTCCACCAACATTTGCTCTCGGTATCCAGGAATTGGCGAGGGTATCATACTCATAGTTATCATTAAAGCGCCCACTTCCATTCCATCCTGTTCCAATATAACCTTCTCCGTTTATTGAAAACCCGGTTCCCACTCTTCTGGCTCCACCAGGGAAATCTGTCATTTGAGTCCATGTGGCGCATTGCCCGTAGACCTCCAGATAACAAAAAGAACTATTAATAATTAATAATAAGAATAGGGGCTTGGCATACATTTCTTTCAAAGATAAATATAAAAACAGCGTACGAAAAAGATATGTTAGCATTACGATTCAGTAGCAACAAGCTGAATTTTCTACGAAAGACATCATTTATTGGTTTCATGAGAAATCTGAACCTGTTTGGCACTCACCTTAACTGATTGAGTTAATCTGAAGAAATAATAAACCCAGCCTCCTTTACGTTTTATAATAGAACAAATACCACAAAATCCAGAACTCATGAGTGGCTTGCACATACTGTCTTTTGCTGTAGCATTCGTCGTATTATCTGCTTGCGAGAAGCAACAACTGGGTTGTGCCAACGAAGAAGAGTTTTGTCAGACAGTAGAAGCAGGAAATTCTGACGGGACCACCTATATGGTTCGAAATTATCTGGCAAGCTTCATCGACGACAACAAAGGAAAAAATGCTGCTAGATTAAAGGATTGGCTGGAATGTAAGAGTTGCGTTGAAGAAGCCTACGTTCCCTGCTTTTCATGTATTGAAAACGAACCTGAACCTCGTACCCTACGCATTGTATTTACAAATCAAGGGCAAATACTCATCCCGATGGAGGCTATCTCGTCAGAAGTAAATAAGGTACAACATCTTTGAAAAACTATGCAAATTTGAGCTTCTAACCTTCTTGCACGTTCCCCGGTTTAACATTATCGGGGAAACCAATTTTAAAAAGTGAAAAGAGGTAAGTTAGAATAAACCCCCCGGCAATTATGGGCAAGGCAAATGGAATCAACCATGCGATTATTAGCGAAACATTTACCAACAGGATGGCCAATGTAGTTTTGGCTTGACTCCTGATCATATAAGGCATTGGATGTTTGATAAACATGGTTATCGCATGGGTTGCAAAAACGACAATGAGGGCTAATGCAGGGTTAAAATCAAACATCGTGGCCAATAATATCACAAAAAGAATGTGCCGAATCAGCTCATTTGTCGGTGATCCTGTTCCTTTGACTACATCCGGATCAAGCCTTGAAACTGACCGAATCAGAATGGCAGAAACGGAAACCAAACCAACTAGACCACAAACCCATCCGTAATGCAATCCTATAACCATAACAATGATTGTATGAGATATAGCATCACATACATTGTCTAAACGGGCTCCAAATTCACTTCTTGCATTTAGTTTAGCGGCCAGTATACCATCTAAATCATCCATAATATTATTATAGATGATTAACGGAATTATGTACTGGTAGCCATCCTCCACGAACAATACGATCAATGGTACAACACCAAGGATGGAGACAACGTTTGGGATATTTTTATAGATGCTACGCTTAATGGAATTGGGCATACAAATTTCCGCTTATCCGGCTAGTTGGAATCTGGTTTGCTGCAAGAGCATCTCACAATTCTGGAGGTCATCGGCAGTATCTATTTCGTACCAACGATCCATATCAAAGTAAACACATTGAAAATTCAAACTGCCTTCAGCTACCATTTCAGAGAGGACAGCTTCGTAATAGTCATTTACTTTTCCCGCTGATATCCAGCTATCCAAACGCTTGCTAATTAGTCGCCATGATTCAAGTGAAATGCCATAGATATTGACTGTTTTATAAGTCTGGCCCTCCGTCTTTAAATTCTTGTCAATGTTAATTGATACTACCCGGTCAGTCACAAACCTGTCTGTTGTGACGGTGGTCCCATTCATCCAAGGTAGTATTTGAGATACCGCAATAGTATCTGGAATAAGCATTTTTTCAAGTAAAGGGGCATCAAAAACCAGGTCGCTCTCAATTAAAAGGAATGGTTCTTTAATTGCATGCCGTGCCGACCATAGCGAATATATATTATTCGTCGTTGCGAAATCAGCATTAGCTACATATTCAACAGTGATGTCTCCCAAATTGTTTTGGAGAAAGTTTCTTATTTCATGATCAAAATATCCTACAACAACAACCAGTCGCTTAAAGCCATTTTTGCGAAGGCAATTAATCAAACGGCCCAAAATTTCAATTTCATTGACTTTGGTAAGGCATTTTGGCATGCAGTCAGTAAGAGGTTTTAACCGACTTCCCGTTCCCGCTGCAAGTAAAAGGGCTGTCGTGATTCTTTTGGTAGTGTTAATATTATTCATGTATAACTCTTGTAATTCTAATTATGTTGCAATTATGCAATTCCTCCATGCCACCCTATCAATGTACTGCGATTAAACATTAACAAATGCTATCTATAATCTATTAAAACTAAAAGCGATTTGTCAACGGTAAAAGCAACAACTTCTGCACGAAAAGAAAGCTAAAAACTCCTTATCGATATCAATGACTCCATCCAACTGTATTGTAAGTACACGAGTTTCATAACCGTAGGGTAAGGAAATGCAAAACCCGATCTTTTAGGATACTTGAAGGTTCGCGAAGCTACTGAAATTAACCCAACTATTGTTTAATACTTCAAGGTTGGCATTTGAAGAGGTTTAAGTTCTCCAATCCTATTGACGATCTTATACCAACAGGCACTGGACTTTGCCACCTAAGGTGGCGTGGAACGTGGTGCAAAAGAAAAACCCCTCCAGTTTCCTGAAGGGGTTTTCGTTAGTAGCGGGGGCTAGACTCGAACTAGCGACCTTTGGGTTATGAGCCCAACGAGCTACCAACTGCTCCACCCCGCAATGTGGAGGCGAATTTAAGATTTTTAATTTATCTGACCAATACGAAATAACAATCGAAAACCCTTCGTAGAAAATATCCGTATTTTCACCTTTCTAAGAAAGAGCATATGAAAAGAATAGCTGTCATTTTGATATTGTCAATCTTCGTTTTCCCTGGGTTTTCCCAGCAAACTATCAGCTTGATGAGTTACAACATCTTGAACTACGACATGAACAGCAGCAGCCGATCTCCTTACTTCAAAACCATTATCGACAGCCTCAACCCAGATATCCTGGTTGTGCAGGAAGTAATCTATCAAACGGGTGTAGATTTATTTTACTCCACAGTTCTGAATTCAAGCTACACAGCTGGGCAATTCGTCACTGGCTTCGATACGCAGAATGCTATCTTCTTCAAAAACTCCGTGTTTTCGTTCATTAGTAACACCGCCATCTCCACAGCGCACCGCGATATTAATGAGTTCGCTATGCAGCACACCGCAACCGGAGATACATTATTGATTTATACTTTGCATTTAAAATCAAGCCAGGGCACCACCAACGAAGACAAAAGAACGGCTGAAATAGGCGAATTGAGATTCATTACTAACGGCCTGAGCTACAGTCAGCACTTTATTGTTTGCGGAGATTTTAATATCTACAGCGCCAATGAGCAGGCATACATCGATCTCACCACCGATGACGGCAGCACGTCCGGTCATGTAATTGATCCTTATGCCTCAATAATGTTTGGAACCTGGAACAACAGTACTTATTCGCAATACCATACGCAGAGCCCCAGAACGCGGTCTTTCGGAGGTGGGTCAACCGGAGGTATGGACGACCGTTTTGATATGATTTTGTATTCCAAAAGCATATCAGATCCGAATTCAATCGATTATGTAAGTGGTTCAACATGGGCCGTTGGGAATGACGGAAATCATTACAACGATTCGATCAACAAACCACCCAATAGTTCCTGCTCACAGAGCTTTGCCAATGCCTTGCACTATGCTGCCGATCACCTTCCTGTAATGGCTGAATTTGTTTTTAACAGTCCCTTATCATTAAATGAAGTTGAGCTCAAAAACTCATTCAATCTATTTCCCAACCCTGCAGATAACGACTTATCCATCATTTTGCCGTTGCGCGATGAGGCAAGTATCCAAATATTTGACGTATTGGGCAGAATTGTTCTGAGTGAAAGCTGTGTTGGTTTTACAGCATCTATTAATCTCACATCGCTTGCAAGAGGCTCATATATAATAAGGGTTTTACAAAATTCGGTCTCATACGAACAACTACTTTTAAAGCAATAATAGTATCTTTAAATTGCCTTATGTTAAAGCCTATTCACATCATATTATTACTGTTTTTTATATCTGCACTGGTAAGCTGTGGAATTGAGGAAGAACCCCGAAGCGAATTCACCACACCCTTCAAAAGACACAAGATAGATTTATCCTATAGGCTAGGTGACACATTTTCGGTTCTGAGAGGAAGTGATACCGTAAGATTTTACCTCGACTACAGTCGAAAAACGAGGATGAACTACATCATCCGTAATGAAGATGACACCATATTTCAGGGTGTGGTAACGAAACACCGCGGTATGTATTTATTGAATCGTCCACTCGCAAATGGGAGGTACAGAATATCCGCAGTTAAATTTACAGACTCAACAGTAGTTGGCCTGGAAACTGAATACGTACAGGGATTCCTCATTGATCGAGAAGTTGCTCAGGGAAACCTAGACCGTATGATTGTCGATACTTCTAAAAAGTACATCCTTGAAATAGACAGAGAAATGGCTACCCAATTGTTTCAAACCCTCTTGCACAATTTTGATGAAGATAAGCTTATTATCGATCGCGATTACTACAAACACGTTGACCTCATCAATTCATCTGGCCAGATAGTTAACATGCCAACGGCCAAGGATGCCAAACGAACGTTACAGGTTTATCCTAATCCCGTTGAGATGATATTGACAGTTGTAAAATCAAGTGAATTGGAGTACAAGTACAAAATAATTGACCTGGCAGGCAAAGAGGTACACGCAGGAATATTGACCGATGATAAGACAGAAATTGACTTTACACATCTTCCTGCGGGAGAGTATATATTGTCGGCATTGGAGACAAGAGAGACGGTTAAGATTATTAAAAAATAACCCAGAGGAATTAATCATTAAGCTCTCCCGTTTTTATTTAATCTGAATTTAAACTTTGTTCAATGAAAAAGATTCTTTTTGCCATATGTGCTGCTTGCTTAACCATTTATGGATGCAAAAAAGATGCTGATCCAGCACCTGAGCCAACTCCCGATCCAGTTAATACGACTGCACCTCAACTCATTCTTAAATTCAAATTCGATTCAACCCAGACTCGATTAGACAACTTCGGTAATGTGAGTACTCTTCCGGCAGGGAACTCTGGCCAATCTCCAATATTTAACAGCATGAGCGCGCATTATGTAGAGCTCACTACAAATCAGCTTACGGCTCTTGGAGCGGGCACGATAATCTACGAAAGCCCCAAGACAACACTTGGTGGAGATATGGCTATAGATCATAACAGTTCCGTATTGGCAACTGAAAACAGTACGTTTTTGTCTATTCCGCTTAGCTCAGTTGCAGCAGGCACCTATGAGTACATGCGCGTTTCGCTGTCCTACCAAAACTATGACATTAAGTTACGGGTAAACAGTCCATCAGTTATTGACTTAACAGGAACCCTAGCCTCTTTTATAGGACAAAACACCTACATCAGTTCCTATACCATTAAGGACAGTGCAATAGCTGTAAATGCTAATAAGCTGCAAGGCTATTGGGGATTTGAAACCATTTACAATGTAACTACGGGCCAGCCACCTCCAGGGTCGGTAACCGTTCCCAACCCTATTTTTTCCACTTCACCAATTCCACAGGGATCGTGTATTGTAACTGGGGCTTTTTCCCCTGGTGCACTAACAATTACTGGTAGTGAAACCTCCGATATAGTAATCACTCTATCCGTTTCTACGAACAAGAGTTTTGAGTGGAAAGACGCCGATATGGATGGGCGTTTTGAACCTTTAGATGGTGATACGGTGGTAGATATGGGTATCAGAGGGTTAATTCCGATGTATTAGTATCAGTTAAAAGAGTATCTATTTCGTTTCAGCGTTTGGTTAACTTAGAATTTCTTAATAATAAAGTAAAAGGCATAAAGTAGAAAGACATCCCTATACACAACGCTAACTTAACCGTACAACCGCCCACTTTCTAGACGGAGAGTAACTTCTAATCCCGATAGCCGATAATCCCTTTACCTTCTTTACTTTTGCAAAATGTCACACAAAGCAGGATTTGTTAATATTATAGGTAGCCCCAACGTAGGGAAATCTACATTGATGAATGCGCTGGTTGGTGAGAAGATATCAATTATCACTTCCAAAGCGCAGACAACACGCGATCGCATATTGGGTATCGTGAATGGCGATGACTTTCAAATCATCTACTCCGACACACCGGGAATCATAAAACCTGCCTACGAACTGCACGAAAGAATGATGAAATCTGTAAGCAGTGCCTTTTCAGATGCCGACATCATTCTATTTATGACCGACGTTTTTGAAAAAGAAGAAAACGTTGAATCCGTAGTAGAGAAGCTACAGAATGCCACAGCGCCGGTTTTGATATTGCTTAACAAAATTGACTTAATTGACGAGGACAAACTGGTAGTGCTTGCAGATAGATGGAGCAAAAAAGTTAAAAATGCCATGGTACTGCCTCTGTCAGCACTAAAGAACTTTAACGTTGATACCGTGTTCAACTATATTTTAAAAACACTTCCTGAATCACCAGCATACTATCCAAAAGATCAGCTTACAGATAGACCCGAAAGATTCTTCGTTTCGGAAATAATCCGATCAAAAATATTTCAGTTCTACAAAAGAGAAATCCCCTACTCCACAGCTGTTATGATCACAGAATTTCAGGAGGAGGAAGAGATTATTAGAATCCGCGCAGAGATCTATGTGGAGAGAGAATCTCAGAAAGGAATAATGATCGGGCACAGAGGAAGTGCATTGAAGAAAATGGGCACACACGCCCGCAGGGATCTGGAAAACTTTTTCGGAAAGAAAATATATCTGGAGACCTTTATAAAAGTCAGTAAAGATTGGAGGAAAAAGGATAGTCAGCTTAACAAATTTGGATACAATTAATAAGCATGGGTAATATTGTAGCAATAGTAGGAAGGCCAAATGTGGGGAAATCTACGCTGTTTAACAGGTTAACCAAAACCAGGCACGCAATTGTCGATGAGCAAAGTGGGGTAACACGCGATCGCCACTACGGAAAGGTTGATTGGAATGGAATGGAATTCTCTATCATAGACACTGGCGGCTACGTATCTGGCTCGGACGATATGTACGAAGGTGAAATCCGCAAACAGGCAATTATTGCCATGGAGGAGTCGGACCTCATTCTCTTTATGGTGGATGTAACTGCAGGAATTACCGGACTAGACCAGGACCTGGCCAGAATCTTGAGAAGATCCAAAAAGCAAGTATACCTGATGGCGAACAAGGTCGATAATAACGAGCGAATTAGTTTATCGCATGAGTTTTACGCACTCGGAATGGATGAGCCGATCTGCGTTTCATCCATCAACGGTAAAGGAACCGGAGAACTCCTTGACAAAGTTGTGAGTTCGCTGAAAGACAAACCAGAAGAAGATAATTCGGACCTGCCGAGAATTGCTGTTGTAGGGCGTCCCAACGTTGGGAAATCCTCTTTAATAAATGCACTGCTAGGAGAAGATAGAAATATTGTTACCCCTCTGGCAGGAACCACTCGCGATTCTATCAATACGCATTATACAGCTTTTGGGCATGATTTTATACTTGTGGATACTGCAGGATTGCGTAAAAAGGCAAAAGTATCTGAAGACATAGAGTTCTATTCGGTGATGCGCTCTGTTCGGGCCATCGAGAATTGCGATGTGTGTTTGCTCCTCATCGACGCTACGGAAGGTCTAAACGCACAGGACCTTAACATTTTTGCATTAGCGGAAAGAAACAGGAAGGGAATTGTGATCCTCGTAAATAAATGGGATCTGATGAAAAAGCAAACTGATACAGTGAAAGAATATGAAGAGAAGATCCTGAAAAAAACGTCTCCTTTTGCGGATGTTCCTATTGTTTTCACCTCTGTACCTGAAAAGCAACGATTGCTAAAGGCCTTGGAGATGGCATTAAAAGTAAACGAGAATCGCACCAGAAAAATTACAACCTCCAAGCTAAACAATATCATGCTAGAAGTGATTGCCCAATACCCGCCACCAGCATTGAAGAGTAAGTACATTAAGATAAAGTACGTAACCCAACTACCCACATATGCGCCGTCATTTGCATTCTTCTGCAACCTTCCACAGTACATAAAGGAGTCATACAAAAGGTATCTGGAAAATAAGATGCGTGAGCACTTTGACTTTCACGGGGTGCCGATTCAAATATTTTTTAGAAAAAAATAAGAAGTTGATGCGCACGCTTATCTCAATCATATGCTTGTGCGTGTCAATTATGAGTCTTCGAGCTCAAGAGTTCGAATATCAGGAATACGAATTCCCGAATGAGCTTCCACCTGATTATGTTGTGCCGTTAAAAGAGCTGTACGACTACATCTACTTAAGCGCTCCTGAAAAATATAGGTCAGACCTAAAAAAATCCCAAATACTGGGCAGATTCAGTGAAGATCAAACATTCGCAGCTCATGATATATTCAACAATTCATATGCATATATAGGCTGGAAAGAGCTTGAGAGATATTTGAATAAAATATTGAGAAAGGTGTTGCCGCCCTCAGTAATTTCCGACCACAATATTTATGTATTTCCAGTAAAAGACCCTACAGTCAATGCGGCGATCATTCACGACGGCTCCATCTTCTTCAACATCGGACTTTTAGCTACGCTTGGTTCTGAAGCTGCAATAGCCTACATCCTTGCCCATGAAGTGGCACATTATGTCAACGATGATGTGTTAACCGGATATTACCATCACACCAAATCCCAAAACCTAATTTCAATCGTTCAGTTATTGTCAATGAGTGGTGTATTAAGATTTAGCCGGAGCCAAGAGCTTTCGGCCGATAAGTTGGCGATGGAATTCATAGATAGCTCGGACTACAAACTGGATGGAGGCCTGCAAGCTTTCGCTATGTTTGATCTGGAGGACAAGAAAGAAAAGATAACTAAGAAGAAGTGGAGGTTTGAACTTTTTGGCTCAACTCATCCAGAAACAAGCTTAAGATGGAAATATTTAAAAAGCCACACTAGTTCAAATGAAGATACGGAAGGGGATTGGTTTTCAGTAAGCGATAGTCTCTTTAAAATATTCAAGCAACAAGCCATTTATGAAACTCTACATACACTTTTAGAGGAGAATTACCTTACTGAATGCCTCGAACAAGCGGTTAAATACCATTTCACAAATCCAGACGACCCCGCTTACCACTACTACATACTTGAATGTATTAGAAGAAAGGCGCTTTTAGATTCACGCATTTTAAGTCAAGCATTTCTTTTTAACGATTACAAAATAAAAATAAATCCGCCGAAGAATGAATCGGGATACGTTTCGCCACATGCTCACCGAAAGTTATTGGAAGATTTTACTGGGATCGTGTTATTAACCGAAGACAGGGATGTTATTGCTTCAGTCGTGAATGCGTTCTCAAATGAAGCGGAGACTAATTTTGTAACG